>CAYGKX010000328.1:2354-2906 GCA_964350225.1 uncultured Rhodospirillaceae bacterium
CGAAGGAGCGGCTCGACATCGGGTCGCTCGCCGAAATGGAAATCTGGAGCCCGAGCCTGAACCGGACGGTGCCGATTTCCCAGGTGATTTCCGGCACGCGCATCGCCAACGAGGATGCCACGATCCGGCGACGCGACCGGATCCGGACGATCACCGTGCAGGGCAATCCGTCGACCGGCCTTGCCAGCGACGTCTTCAAGCGGATCAAGCCCAAGATCGAGGCGATCAAGCTGCCGGCCGGCTACAGCATGGCCTGGGGCGGAGAGTATGAGGACTCGACCGATGCCCAGGCGGCGCTGTTTGCAGTCCTGCCGCTTAGTTTCCTGGCCATGATCCTGGTCGTGATCATGCTCTTCGGCACAGTACGACAGCCGCTGATCATCTGGCTCTGCGTGCCGTTTGCACTCTGCGGCGTGGTCGCAGGCCTTTTGTCGACCGGCAGCGCGTTCGGCTTCATGGCGCTCCTGGGTTTCCTCAGCCTGTCCGGCATGCTGATCAAGAATGCCGTCGTGCTGGTCGACCAGATCGACTTCGATATCCGCGAGGGCAAGG
>CAYGKX010000328.1:2916-5135 GCA_964350225.1 uncultured Rhodospirillaceae bacterium
GCAGCATGGCGGAAACCGACGTCAAGCGGGTGCTCGAGATCCGCAAGCAACGTGCCGACAAGCGTTCAACTCCGGTGAGTCCGCTCAATGCCGAGCCGGTATCAGGATTGGAGGATATGTGCATCGCCATCGGAATTTCCACCGGTGGCCCGCCTGCCTTGACGCGGGTATTCGAGGGGCTCCAACCCCCCATGCCGCCAATTGTCATCGTGCAGCACATGCCGGCCGCCTTCACCACGATCCTGGGCATGCTTCCGCTCTTGCGCGACGCCTTCTTCAAGGACATGGCGGTGACCATTATGGCCGGCCTGGCGTTTGCCACGATCCTGACCCTCGTGATCGTGCCGGTGCTCTACGCGATCTTCTTCAGGATCGCCTCGCCGAAGAAGGACTCCGCGACCGTGGCCTGAACAGCCGGGACACACGAAACGGACGCCCAAGGGGGGGGAACAGGAATGATTGTGTGTCGGCGGTAGCCGGTTATACTGGATCATCCTTGGTAAGAATTGGGTAAATAAACATGGTTACCGGCGAAATCGTCTCGCCAGGTCATCGGAAATATTTCATGCGCCTTTGTCCTCGGCCCTGCGAATATTGCGGCGCCGGCCACGCGCGCCGCTGAACGATCCGCTCGATGGTCGCCTTACTCGACGACGAACGGTATCGCCACCGGCTGCCCGATGGCCATGTCGAGCAGGGCTATCGTTTCGAGGGCGTGCTTGGCGACGGTGGCTTCGGCATCACCTATCTTGCCCACGACCTCGCCCAGGACCGCAAGGTCGCGATCAAGGAATACATCCCGAACGAGGTGGCGGTCCGGCACTCGGGCCTCCTCGTCCAGCCCAAGAGCGAGAGCGAGCGGGAGAATTTCGAATGGGGGCTGGAGCGGTTCGTCCAGGAAGCGCAGGTCCTGACCCGGTTCGACCACCCAAACATCGTCCGGGTGCACCGATTCTTCCGGGCCAATTCGACCGGCTACATGGTTATGTCCTATGTCGAGGGACAAAGCCTTTTCGATGTTCTCGACCATCGGGGCACGTTGAACGAGCGCGCCCTGAAGGACATTCTCGAGCCGCTGCTCTCGGGGCTGGAGGCAGTGCACAAAGCGCATTTCCTCCATCGGGACATCAAGCCGGAGAATATCTATATCGGTCTGGACGGACAGCCCGTGCTGCTCGATTTCGGGGCGGCGCGGCAGGCACTTGGCGGACGCAGCCGGCAGGTGACGACGATCGTGACCCCGGGCTATGCCCCGAACGAGCAATATGCCGTCGACGGTAATCTCGGGCCCTGGACCGATATCTACGCCCTGGCGGGCGTCCTCTATACCTGCATCACGGGCGAGGCGCCGGTCGAGGCGCCCGCACGGGCGAATGCCCTCTTGCGCAGCAAGTCCGACCCCCTCGTGCCCGCGACCGAAGCGGGGCGCGGCCGCTATTCCCGGCCATTCCTGGAGGCGGTCGACCATGGGCTGGCGGTCGTCGAGGAACAGCGGCCGCCGACCGTGCCCGACTGGCGGACAGAATTCCGTACCGGCGCGAGACCTCAGGAGTCGCTGCTGCTCAACGTCAAGGCACCGGTTCAGACGATCGCCGACCGTCCCCCGGCCTCGGGCCCCCGCGGCGTGGCCGGTGGCGCCGCAAGCGCTCGCGGGTCGGGCGGTGGTGGGGCGGGCGGCGTTCCGGGGCCATCGGAAACGATGGTGCTTCCCCTGACGAATGTGGTGCCCCACGGCACGTCCGGGCCGGAAGGCCTCACAGATCGAAAATCGATTGGCCGGAAGGGGTTCGCCCGGACGGAAGACACCCGAAAACCGGTGCAAGCGCCCCCGGCAGCACCCTCCGCCACCGTCGGATGGGGCGTGCTCGTTCTCGGATTGGTGCTCGCTGGCCTCGGTTGGGGCCTCTATCCGCTCCTGGTCGCGGATTTTCGAATGCCGCTCGGCCGCTTCGACCTCGCTACGGCGATCGCGGCGCTGGCCGCGGGCATTCTCGTCGGCGGATCACTCGCGGTCGCCCGCAGCGGCGTCGGGCTGGCGGGCATTTTCCTCATTGGCGCCGGATGGGCGGTCGGCGTGATCGGCCGCTTCCTGTCCTTCGAATTCGTCCGGCTATCCGGACTACAGCCTAATCAATCGACCAACATCGCCGCCGGAGCCGTGATCGGCATTCTCGGAGGCTTTGCCATCGGTTGGGCGCTGCGGCTGTCGCCCGCCCGGC
>CAYGKX010000329.1:0-3996 GCA_964350225.1 uncultured Rhodospirillaceae bacterium
CATTTCGCCCTCCCCGTCCAGAACGACCGTCGCGACGACCGAACCATTGAAAAGCAGGCGCTTCCTCTCCCGCAGGACGACGCCGCCCAGGGGGACGAGGGAGGTTCCGTCGACGGCGAGCCGGCCGCTCGGCACCTCGTCGACGATCTCGACCGGGCCCGGGGCCAGCCGCACCATCTGGCCGTTCACGGCGACCTTCGTCGACGGTACCTGGCAGGCCCGCGCCAGCCGCTGGTGCTCGAACATGTGCCGGACCTCGCCATGAACCGGGACGGCGATCTGCGGCCGGATCCACTGGTACATCTGGACCAGCTCGTCCCGCGCCGGATGGCCGGAGACATGGACGAAGTGATCCTTCTCCGTAACGATCTCGATGCCTTCCCGGATGAGGGCGTCGTGCAGCCGGCCGATGGCCAGTTCGTTGCCCGGGATGATACGGGAGGAAAAGATCACCGTGTCGCCCGCGTCGAGGGAGACGGAGGGGTGACTGCCAGCGGCGATGCGCGACAGAGCCGCCCTCGGCTCTCCCTGGCTGCCCGTGCAGGCCATGAGGACCTTGTCGCGCGGCAGGCGCATCAGTTCCTCTTCCGACAGGAAGGGCTTGATGCGCTTGAGATAGCCGTTCTCCTTGGCCGCCTCATACATGTTCCAGAGCGAGCGGCCGACGAGACCGGCATGGCGCCCGGTCTTCTCGGCGACGACCGCGATCGTCTCCAGCCGCGCCACGTTGGACGCAAAACTCGCGATACAGACCCGCTGGTCATATTTGGCGACAAGGTCGATCAGGCTCTCGCGTACGTCGGCCTCCGACCCGGCGACCCCGTCCTTGAAGACGTTGGTCGAATCGCCGACCAGTGCCAGGACGCCCTCGTCGCCGATCTTGCGCAACGCTTCCTCATCCGCCTTGGGGCCGACCAGGGGGTTGGGGTCGAGCTTCCAGTCGCCCGTATGCAGGATCGCGCCCTGAGGTGTCCGGATGACAAGGGCGTTCGGCTCCGGGATCGAATGGGTCAGGGTAATGAGCTCGATATCGAAATCGCCGACCGTGAAGCGGCTGCCGCAGTCGACAACCGTGATCTTGGCCTCGTCGGCGAGCCCGACCTCGCCCAGCTTCCGCTTCAGGACCGATGCCGTGAAGGGCGTGGCGTACAGCGGACATCGGAGCCGCTCCCAGAGATACTGAACCGCGCCGATATGGTCCTCGTGGGCGTGTGTCAGAACGAGACCGTCCAGCTTGTCCCGCTCGTCCACGATGAAGGCCGGATCCGGCATGATGACATCGACGCCGGGTACGGTATCGTCACCGAAGGTCACGCCGAGATCGACCATCAGCCAGCGCCCGCCATACCCGAACAGGTTCAGGTTCATGCCGATCTCGCCCGCACCGCCGAGCGGCAGGAACAGGAGATCGCCGGCGGCCGGATCGGCGCCGTTCTTTTTCTTCTTCTTCGATTGTGTCATTTACGCGCGTTTCGTTGATAGATGGCGAGCAGGCCCCGAAGGGTCAAATCGCGGTCCAGGTGATCGATGGAATCCGTGGCGCCCATGAAGAGCGGTGCCAGACCGCCGGTCGCAACAACCGTGGTATCGGCGCCATACTCCCTAGACATGCGATCGACCAGGCCTTCGATCAAGCCGACATAGCCCCAGAAGATGCCCGCCTGCATGGCGGAAACGGTACCCGTACCGATTACCTTGGCCGGGCGGGTCACCGCGACACGCGGCAATTTGGCCGCAGCGCTGTGCAGCGCCTCGAGCGACAGGTTGATGCCCGGCGCGATCGCGCCGCCCCGGTAGGCACCGGTCTCGTCGACCACGTCGAAGGTGGTCGCGGTGCCGAAATCGACGATGATCAGGGGCCCGTCGTACGTCGCGGCGGCGCCAACGGCATTCACCAGCCGGTCCGCCCCCACTTCTTCCGGATTGGGTACCAGGACGTCGATGCCGAGATCGACATCGGCCTCGCCCACCACCATCGGCATGCAGTCGAAATAGCGCCGGCAGAGCATCGTCAGGTCGTAGCTCGCCGCGGGAACGACATTCGCGATGATCGCGGCATCGATGGCCTCTGGCTCAATGCCGTCCATCTTCATGAGCTGGGTCAGCCAGACCGCATATTCGTCAGCAGTCTTGCCCGACATACGGGCACTGCGCCACTCGCCGCGCCGCGTGTCCCCTTCGTACACGGCGAAGACGGCGTTCGTATTGCCGCTGTCGATCGCAAGAAGCATCAGCCGGCCTCCGCCGGAAAGATTTCGCCCGAGCGGATCAGCCGCGTCCCGACGCCCGGCAATTCTAGCACGAGCGATCCATCCGCATCGATGCCGTCGAACCGGCCGGACAGGGCTTCGCCTTCAATGTCGGTGCGGAAATCCCGGCCCAGGCCCCAGGCCCGTCCCATCCAGGCGGCACGCACCGGTTCGAACCCGTCCCGCTGCCAAATTTCCATCCAGCGGGCGATGCAGCCCGTGAGGCCGGCGGCGAAGCGGATCGGGTCCCGTGGCGCCGCGCCGAAGTCGGCGAGCGCGACCGCCGGCCAGCGGACCTCTTCCGTTGGCGCCGTTGCAAGATTGATCCCGATGCCAAGCACGACATGCCCCACCCTGTCGCCGTCGACTGTCGCCTCGGCAAGAATACCGGCGATCTTCCGTCCCTCGACGAGCACGTCGTTCGGCCATTTGAGGGAGATGGATCGTCCCTCGACCCGTGGGCTGAGCGCCTCGGCCACCGCGAGGCCGGCCACGAAGCTCATCTGTCCGCCGACCGCCGCCGGCAGATCCGGCTTGAGCAGGACCGAGAAATACAGATTGCCCGGCGGCGAGATCCACTCGTGACCGCGCCGTCCCCGGCCGGCCCGCTGTTGGCGCGCGATGACGACGGTTCCTTCTTCCGCGCCATGACGGGCAAGGGCGGAAAGCAGATCGTTGGTACTGCCGACGGCGGGCAGGATCACGAAGCGGAAACCGTCCGCCGGCCGGAACGTGTCGCCCATCGGTGAGGTCCGCCCGGCCTAGAGCTGGCCGAGGCTCTTGATCGCCGCCTCGCTAAGCCGGATCAGCGGACCCGGCACCAGGAAGAAGAACAGCACCAAGATGCCGGCGACCACCTGCACGACACCGAGCGACCTGCCCGTATCCGTGTCGAGCGCCTCTGTCGGCTCGTCGAAATACATCACCTTGATGACGCGGAGGTAATAGAAGGCCGCGACGACGCTGGTCAGCACGCCGATGATGGCGAGGAGATAAAGCTCGCTCTCGACGGCCGCGAGGAAAACGTAGAGCTTTCCGAAGAAGCCGGCGAGCGGAGGGATGCCCGCCATCGAGAACATGAAGAGCGCCAGCAGGATCGCAAGGCCCGGCCGTGCACGCGACACACCCGCCAGGTCCTTTATCTCTTCAACCGATCGCCCGTCCCGCCGCATGCAGAGGATGCAGGCGAAGGTACCGAGGGTCGTGGCGAGATAGATCGCCATGTAGACGAGGACGCCCCGATAGCCGTCCGGCGTCCCGGCGGCAAGACCGATCAACGCGTAGCCGACATTGCCGATCGAGCTGTAGGCGAGCAGCCGCTTGATGTTGGTCTGGCTGATGGCCGCATAGGCGCCGAGGATCATCGAACCCAGCGAGACCAGGATCATGATCTGCTGCCACTGGACGACCAGCTTGCCGAAGGGCCCCACCAGGACGGATACGAGCAGCGCCATGGCCGCCATCTTCGGCGCCGCGGCGAAATAGGCCGTTACCGACGTGGGTGCCCCTTCGTAGACATCCGGCGTCCACATGTGGAAGGGGAAGGCCGAAACCTTGAACGCCAGCCCGACAAGGATGAAGACCATCCCGACGACGATGCCCGGCGTCACGCTGTCGCCGGCGAGAACGGTCGCGAGCTGCTCGAAATTGGTCGAGCCTGCGAAGCCGTAAACCATCGACGCGCCGTAGAGCAGCATGCCGGAAGCGAGCGCGCCGAGGACGAAATACTTGAGGCCGGCTTCGGACG
>CAYGKX010000329.1:4006-5129 GCA_964350225.1 uncultured Rhodospirillaceae bacterium
CTGCAACTCGAGGCCGATGTAGAGCGAAATGAGGTCGTTGGACGACACCATCATCATCATGCCGAGGGTCGCCAGCAGGATGAGCACCGGGAACTCGAACCGGTTGATACCCTCCCGCTCGTTCCAGCTCTCGGCCATGATCAGGCCGACAGCCGAGGCGGCGAGGATCAGGATCTTCATGAAGACCCTGTAGAAATCGACCCGGAACATCTTGGCGAACAGAAGCTCGCCGCTGCCGCTGGGCGGCATGAAGACCAGGACGAGGATCCCCGTCACGACGATCAGCCCGACGCCGAGCCAGGAGACGGGCGCGGTCGACGCGGTCTCGCGGCGGAAGACGCCGACCATCAGGAGGAACATCGCCGCGCAGGCGAGGAAGATCTCCGGGATCGCGTATTCGAGGTTGCCGAGACCGAGGTTCATCGTCCCGCCCCCCTAGTTCGCCGCCGGCAGGCAGGCGCCCGCCTTCGCGCAGATGACCGTCTTGACATTCTGCAGCAGGTTTTCGACCGAGGCATTCATCAGGTCCAGGAAGGAGGACGGATAGACGCCCATCCAGATGACAATCAGGACCAGCGGCACGAAGATCAGAATCTCCCGCTTGTCGAGGTCCGTGATGTCCTTGAGGTCGTCGTGAACCAGCTCCCCGAAAACGACCCGGCGGTAGAGCCAGAGCATGTAGGTCGCACCGAGGACGACGCCGGACGTCGCGAGCAGCGACACCCAGGGGTTGGCCTGGAAAGCGCCGAAGAGGACCAGGAACTCGCCGACGAAGCCGCTCGTGCCCGGCAGGCCGACCGATGCCAGCATCATGACCATGAAGGCGGCCGCATACATCGGCATCCTGTTAACCAGGCCGCCATATCGGGAAATCTCCCGGGTATGCATCCGGTCGTAGACGAGGCCGACGCAGAGGAAGAGCGCGGCCGAGACGATGCCGTGGGACAGCATCTGGAAGATGGCGCCGGAGACGGCCTGGGTGCCCATCAGGACCTTGGAACCGGCCATCTGGGTCGTCGCGGCAAAGATGCCGAGCGTCACGTAGCCCATGTGGGCGACCGACGAATAGGCGATCAGCTTCTTCATGTCCTGCTGGGCGAGTGCCACAAGCGAGGTGTAGATG
>CAYGKX010000330.1:0-275 GCA_964350225.1 uncultured Rhodospirillaceae bacterium
GGTTGCCGAGCAATTTGTCGAGGGCGTCGAATACCCGGTGCGCGAGGCCCGTGTGGAAGAAAAGCGCGCCCATCAGGATGAACAGCGGCACCGGGGCCAGCTGATAGGTCGTGATCAGCGCGGTCGAATTTTCCGCGATCTGCATCAGGCCGGGCAACCCGCCCATGAAGAGCATCACGCCGACGACGTTGGTGACGATGAAGGCGACCGCCACGGGCATGCCGATCGCCATGCAGACGACGATCAGCCCGAGGAGGATGAAACGAGCCCAGTAC
>CAYGKX010000330.1:354-5114 GCA_964350225.1 uncultured Rhodospirillaceae bacterium
GATCGTGCCGGTGTCGATTTTCTCGATCAGCAGCCGCATCGCGATCGTTCCGAAGATCGCCGTCGCGAGCGCGCACAGCACATAGACGATCTTCTCCAGCACCTTCTGGGCCCGGGGGGTCAGGCGCGAGATGAGCGCCTCGATATAGACGTGGCCATGGGTGCGGACGAGATAGGGAGCCGCGAACATGGTGAAATAGAGGAGGAGATATTCGACCACCCCGAGCGTGTAGGTCAGGGACGCACCGAACAGTTCGCGCGCCGCCACATCGATCAGGATGAGCGCGAAAATGACGACCACCGCGACGCCCGCCAACCAGGCGAGCGCCGCGATCAGGCCGTCATAGAGCCGGAGGAGAGAGCGCACGAGCGGAGACGCGGGCCTAGTTCAGGCTCGGGTCGTACATCAGCTCGCGGAGCTTCTCGACATGCTTGGGCGACCGCTTGGCGAGCCGGGCCCACGCGATCTCGTGGGCGATCTGCCGGTAGGTCTTGGCGCTGTCGCCCTTGAGCTCGATAACCGTCATGCCAGCCTTCTTGAGCTCGCCCTGCTCACGGGCGACCTCCTTGAGGACGAAGTCCTTGGACGGGCCCTTTTCGTAGGCGATGGCCTCGGTCGTCAGGAACTCCCGGACCTTCTCCGGCAGGCTGTCCCACTTCCGCGCGTTGACCAGGGTCACGATATTGCCGCGGTAATAGGTCGGGTCGATCCGCTTCTTGATGACCCGGGTGAAGCCGAGGCCGGTCATGCCATATTCCGGCCAACCCATGCCGTTGATGACGCCCTTGTCCATCGCCGAGAGGATCTCGGTGATCTTCAGGGACACCGGTGTCGCGCCCAGCTTGACCTGGAACTCGCGGAAGGTCGGGGTCGTGAACATCTTCACGCCCTTGAGCATGGTCGACAGGCCCGCGGGATCCTTCGGCACGTTGGCCTCGCCATTGGCCGAAAGATACATGTGGAAACGGACATAGGTGTCGAACCAGCCCAGGATGTGGGCATTGAGCTGTGCGCGCCACAGCTTGTCGAGATAGGCGATGGCGCCGTTCTCGCGCATTTTCTCGATCGGAATGTTGGAGGCGATCAGGGCATCGACCTCCTTCACGTCACCGGCATAGAAAGCGCCCGGTGCATACAGTATGTCGAAGAGGCCGCGCTTGAGCGCCTGGGCCTGCTGGAAGGGCGGCGTGATTTCGGGGCCGCCCATATACTGGATGCGGACCAGGCCCTTGCCCTTTTCGTTGACGACTTTCACCCAGCGCAGGAACACCTGGCTGACGACCGAACGGCTGGACACGCCGGTGACGGCGCGCAGCACTGTTTCGGCGGAAACCTCACGCGCAGGCGCGATGGCGACAGTAGCGGCGACGCCGGCGGCGAGCGCTGTGACTTTCCAGAATTTCATGGCCTCCTCCAATCCCGATGACTTGTGGTGACCGTAACGTTCCGCGCTGGGGACGCGGCCGTTTACGGCCCAATCCCTCCGTATAAGCGGTTCTAATTCGAGTTCAAATTTCGACCGCTTTGTATACAAAGTAGACGAGACCGGAAGCCGCGACAAGAGCCAACGGCGCCCGCGCGAACGAAAGTGCGCACGCGGCAGCGGTCAGCCGGCCGCGCGCGCGACGATGTCGGCCACGTCGTCCGGCCGCGATACATTCAGGAAATGGTGGCAGTCGATGGCGTGCATCTCCCACCCGCCTTCCGCGCGCGCCTTTTCCGCGAAGACCTGAAAGGGGCTGGGGTCATACGCCGAGGCCAGGATGTAGATCCTGTTGGCGACCTTCCTGTGCGCACCGGTCAGGCGGATCGGCTGCGTCATCGTCGCATAGGGGTGCATGCCGGACAGCCGGTCGAGCCAGGCCGCGTCCTCAGGCTCCGTCACGCCCCACTGTTCCGCGGTGTTCGGCGGAATACGCCAGCCATCGCCGGCCTCCACCGCAGCCTGGATCGCGGCCTGCCGTTCGGGACGCGCGAGGGTCGTGATCGAATCCCCGTCCTCCGGCAGGAAGGCATCGAGATAGACGAGGGTCCGGATCCGCTCCGGCATCCGATCGGCGACGCCGGTGATCACCATGCCGCCATAGGAATGGCCGACAAGAACCGCGTCCGTCAGATCCTCATATTCGAAGATGTTCGCGATATCCTGAATATGCGTGTCGAGCGTTACCTCCGGCGTGAGCAGGTGGCTGCGGTCGCCAAGGCCGGTCAGGCTGGGTGCGAAGACATCGTGCCCGCGCGCCTGCAGCCGCTGCCGCACCGGTCGCCAATACCATCCGCCCTCCCAGGCTCCCTGCACGAGAACGATCGACGTCATCACCCCTCCTCCGCCTCTGTTCGGCTTCTGCGTTCGACCGGCATCCTAGTCAGGCGACCGTGCCTACTCCAGTCGTCCCGCCGCGTGTCTCGCATGACATTGCCGAAGGTACTGTTTTCGGGTAGTATTTTTTTGCTCCTTCTTATCAGGGGAGCGAAGCTCGTCGATGCAGGTCATCGAATGGATCGAGCGCAAGGAAAACGGCGAAAGGAGGTTATCCATGCTTCCGCCTGACCAGCGATAGCCCCGCCAGGGTCCCCCTCGGCGGGGCTTTTTCGTGCCAGCCGGAAAGCGGCGCTCCGGATTGATGCAGCGCAAGGCGCTGCCCGTCACCACAGGCAAATGATGGCATCGGAAAATGGTCCGTTCGTTGGCGGATCGCGGACGAGGGAGGGCGGTCATGGCAACCGGGCGCATGAAGCCGATGGGTCCTGCACCACGGAACCGGGCATCCCGGCCCCGGAAGCGAGCCGGCCGCGCCGGGGTAATCGTCGCCGCATGCTCCGCTTCCATCTGCATGACCTGTGCGCCGTCCTCCGCCATTGCCCAGGACCTGTCGACCTCACTGACAAAGCACCTCTCCAATCCGTCCTGGTCGCGCGGCGAGAGGCGAAAGAGCATCGCCGCCTTCTATGCCGCGCGGGACCATGCCCCCCTCTGGCTGGACGAAACCGGCCCGACCCGTCACGGCGCGGCCCTGATCGCCTTGCTCGCCAAGGCCGGAGAGGACGGCCTGAACCCGACTGCCTATCGGGTATCGGTGGCCCGGGCTCCGGTTTCCCGCGTTGCCGCCGCCGAACTGCGGCTGAGCGAAAGCTTCCTCCGCTATCTCTCGGATCTGAGGACCGGGGCGGTCCGCCCGGGCGTTCGATATATCGGCGTCGCAAGCCCCACTCTTACCGGCAGCGCGGAGTCTCTATTGCGCAGTGCCGCGAGGGCGCGCGATCTGGCGGCCTTCGCCGCACACCACACGCCGCCCCATCCCGCCTATCGACGCCTTCGCGCCGGGCTTGCCCGCTATCGCGCAGCCGCCAGGTCCGGTGGCTGGCTCCCGATACCGGCCGGTCCCGATTCACTCGCCTCCCCGACCGACCCGCGTGCGGGGCGGTTGCGAATGCGTCTTGCGGCGACCGGCGACCTGCCCCGGGCAAAGGCGATGGGTGCTACGGTCGACGCTGAACTGGTCGCGGGCCTCCGCCGCTTTCAGGTGCGCCACGATCTGCCGGCGACGGGCAGCCTCACCGCGGCGACCCGTGCCGCGCTGAACAAGCCGGTCTCGGCAAGAATCGCCGCGATCCGGGTCAACCTGGAACGCCTGCGCTGGGTCCCCGCCGAGGTCGTCGACCGTTCGGTGATGGTCGACGCCGCCGCCTTCCGGCTCGATATCGTCGAAAAGGGCGTCAGCAAGCTCGCCACACGGGTCATCGTCGGCAAGTGCCACCAGCGCACCCCGCAGTTCGTCACCCGGATGACCGGGGTCCAGTTCAACCCCTTCTGGAACGTCCCGCGCAGCATCGCCCGAAACGAGATTATGCCGCGCCTCCGGCGGGACCCCGGCTATCTCAGCCGGCACCGGATGCGGATCGTCGTGGGTGGACGGGTGCTGTCCCCCTCCCAGGTCGACTGGTCGAAGATGAAGGGCGTGCCCTTCCAGATCCGTCAGCAGCCCGGCCCCGGCAACGCGCTCGGCCGGATCCGCTTCCTGATGCCGAACCCCTTCAACGTCTACCTCCACGACACGCCCTCGAAGCGCCTGTTCGACCGGCGCCAGCGCGCCTTCAGTCACGGCTGCGTCCGGGTGCAGGACCCGGGACGGGTCGCGGCCTATCTCATGCGCGGAATGAAGGGGTGGGACGCGGCCGCCGTCAAACGGGCGATGACGGTGACGGCCCAGCGAACCGTACTCTTCGACCGGCCCTTGCCGGTCTATGTCGGCTATTTCACGGCCTGGGCGCCGGCTGACGGCACGGTCCATTTCCGTGCCGACATCTATCGGCGGGACGCCCGCATCCTGCGCGCCCTTGCCGCCCGGCGGCGATAAGACCGGTTCGCCCAGCGGGCGACGCCGTCACATGTTATTGGGCAGGAAGACCGAGAGGATCGGGAAGGCGACGAGCAGGAACACGACCACGGCGTCGGAGATCAGGAAGGCCAGGATGCCCTTGAAGATGGTCTCCAGGCGTACGCCCTCTCCCGCCACGCTCTTGATGACGAAGACATTCAGCCCGATTGGCGGCGTAATCAGCCCGACTTCCAGCATCTTGATGACGACGACGCCGAACCAGATGAGGCTCAGGCCGTAGCTCTCGATGATCGGTACCGTCACCGGCAGGGTAAGGATCAGGATACCGATCGGGTCGAGGAACATGCCGAGAATCAGGTAGAGGAAGACGATCGCGAGCAGCACGAGCCAGAGCGACAGGCCGGCCTCGGAAATCAGCGT
>CAYGKX010000331.1:0-2820 GCA_964350225.1 uncultured Rhodospirillaceae bacterium
TTCTTATCGGCAAGGCCGACGGTCATGGCGTTGACCAGAATGTTGCCGTTGTAGGACGGGTGGAACTCCGTCTCGCCGCCGACCGTCGGGATGCCGATGCAATTGCCGTAGCCGCCGATGCCGGCGACGACGCCGGAGACGAGGTGCCGGGTCTTCGGATGGGCCGGATCGCCGAAGCGCAGCGCGTTCATGTTGGCGATGGGGCGCGCGCCCATCGTGAAGACGTCGCGCAGGATGCCGCCGACGCCGGTCGCCGCGCCCTGGTAGGGCTCGATGAAGGAGGGATGGTTGTGGCTCTCGATCTTGAATATCGCCGCCAGTCCCTCGCCGATGTCGATGACGCCGGCATTCTCGCCCGGCCCCTGGATCACCCAGGGCGCCTCGGTCGGCAGTGTCTTGAGCCATTTCTTCGAGGACTTGTAGGAGCAGTGCTCCGACCACATGACGGAAAAGATGCCGAGCTCCGTGATGCTCGGCTCCCGGCCCATGATGCGCAGCACCCGGCCATATTCCTCCTCGGTCAGGCCATGCTCGGCCACCATTTCCGGCGTGATCGCGCTATTCGTCATCTCTTCCCGTCGGTCCCCGCTCAAGTCCGCTTCTTCTATCCTGCCGCCCGGTCTGTCGCCAGTCCGGATCCATGCATTCCGGCCCGGCTCTCATTCCTCCCGTCGCTCATTCCCATGGTCCCCGATTGGGCGGGCGCCGCAAGCCCTTCGCGAAAGGCCATTCCAGGACGAGGCCGGCGGCGAGCCCGCCCAGATGCGCCCACCAGGCAATCCCTGCGTCCCAGCCGAATACGATGAAAGCGAGGTGCGAGACGACCAGCACGACCAGCGCGATCCAGAGCGGCATCGGGACGATCAGCAGCAGGATCCGCATCCTCGGAAAATGCAGGAAGGTCGCCCCGAAGATTCCGACGATCGCTCCGCTCGCGCCGACGACCGGTGTCTTGGGGTCACCGGTCAGTGCTGCCTGGACCAGCCCGCCCGCGATCCCCGCAAGGAAATAGATCAGTGTGAACCGGGGCCAGCCGATCTTTCGCTCCAGGAGAATTCCGAAGGATACGAAGGCGATCATGTTGATGATCAGGTGGGTGAGCCCGCCATGCAGGAACATGGAGGTGAGCAGCGTGAGCGGCGCCGGAATGGCGTCGAGGCCCGGGTAAGGCGAGGTGCCGAACAGCCGCTCCGGGATCAGGGAGTAGCGGTAGAAGAAGAGGTTGAGGTCGTCGACCCGTACGTTGGCGACGATCCGCTGTGTCTCGCCCAGGGTCTGCATGTAGAGGAAGACAGCGACGCTGATCCCGGCGAGGATCAGGGTTGCATAGGGGGTCGGCAGGCGGTGGCGCGGAAAGGGCGGCGGAAAGGCCATCGGGTCAGGAGAGCGCCCGGGCAATGCCGTCGAAAAAGGCGCGGCCGTCCTGGTTGCCCATCTCGGCGTAAATCGCGTTCTCCGGATGGGGCATCATGCCGAGGACCGTCTTGGTCTCGTTGAAGATGCCGGCGATGTCCCGCTTGGAGCCGTTCGGGTTGCCGGACCCGTCGAGGGATCCGTCGGCGTCGCAATAGCGGAAGGCGACCCGTCCCTCGTTCTCCAACCGATCCAGGGTGTCGTCGTCGGCATAGTAGTTGCCGTCATGATGGGCGACGGGAACCGTGATGACCGCGCCGTCCTCGAGGCCGCTCGTGAACAGGGTCTGGCTCGTCTCGACCCTGAGATGGACGTCGCGACAGACGAATTTCAGCGAGGCGTTGCGCATCAGCGCGCCCGGCAGAAGCCCCGTCTCGGCAAGGATCTGGAAGCCGTTGCAGACGCCCAGAACCGGGACTCCCTTGCCCGCCCGGGCGATCACCTCCCGGAGGACCGGGGAGTTCGCGGCCATCGCCCCGGCGCGCAGATAGTCGCCATAGGAGAAGCCGCCCGGAACGACGATCAGGTCGACGTCCGGCAACTCGGTATCCCGATGCCAGACGAAGACCGGCGCGACACCGGAGACGACTTCGATCGCCTCCGCGATGTCGTTCTCGCGGTTGATGCCGGGAAAGACGAGGACAGCAGCTTTCATTCCCAATCCGCTCGCTTGTAGGCCTCCAGCCGGGCCGAGACGGCGCCATAGGTGGCGACGCAATAGGGCACGCAATAGGTCAGGGCGATCTTCCAGAAATTGATCGGGTGGCCGTCGACCATGAAGTCGCCCTGGGCGATCAGGTTTAGGATCGTGCCGACGATCGCCGCGACGATGGCGGCCCGGCGCATGATCCCCTTCTCGGTGGCGATGCGCCCGACAGTCGGACGGACGGCGACGGTTGCGGGGCGGCTCATCTCTTCGGGGTCGTCTCCCGCGTCAGGAGACGATCTCGATCGCGTAATTTTCGATCACGGTGTTGGCGAGCAGCTTCTGGCACATTTCCTCGACCTTGCCGCGCGCGGCGGAAGGATCGCTCTCGTCCAGCTCCAGCTCGATATACTTGCCCTGCCGGACATCGTCGACACCGTCGAAGCCAAGCTGGGAAAGAGCGTTGCCGATCGCCTTGCCCTGGGGGTCGAGCACACCGTTTTTCAGGGTGATATGTACCGTTGCCTTCACCTGACTGGATTCTCCGTCGTTCGCGGTTCGCAACTCAATTGATGCTCGCCGGACCCTTGATGTCCTGGGGTCCCGCGTCGGGCAGGATGCCGAGGCGCCGGGCAACCTCCTGATAGGCCTCCGCAACGCCGCCCATATCGCGGCGGAAGCGGTCCTTGTCCAGCTTCTCGTTCGTCTTGCGGTCCCACAGCCGGCAGCTGTCCGGGGTGCTCTCGTCCGCCAGCACGATG
>CAYGKX010000331.1:2830-3249 GCA_964350225.1 uncultured Rhodospirillaceae bacterium
GACTGATGCGGAATCATCCGGCTGATTCTTGCCGCACGATGCGCATCTCATCGTGCTCGTCGTAATAGCGGCCGAACTCCAGCTTGAAGTCGACCAGCCGGATGCCGATGCCCTGGAAGAGCCCGACGAGGAAATCGTTGATTCTCAGCGACAGCGCGATGATGTCGTCGATGTCCTGGGGCGAGGCCCAGCCGAAGGCGGTCACGTGCTCTTCGCTCACCATCGGGTCGCCGAGCTCGTCGTTCTTGTAATAGAACTCGATGATCGAGCGGGGGAGGGGCGTCCCCTCCTCGATGCCCAGCCGTTTGGAAATCGACCCCGCGGCGATGTTCCGCACGACGACCTCGACCGGAATGATCTCCACTTCGCGGACAAGCTGTTCGCGCATGTTCAGGCGGCGGACGAAATGGGTCGGAATG
>CAYGKX010000331.1:3259-4690 GCA_964350225.1 uncultured Rhodospirillaceae bacterium
GGACGCCCTTGCCGCTGATCACGCCTTTCTTCTGGGCGTTGAAGGCGGTCGCGTCGTCCTTGAAATACTGCACCAGGGTTCCCGGCTCCGGCCCTTCGAAGAGGACCTTTGCCTTACCCTCGTAAATGCGTCTGCGTCTTGCCATGAATGTCAGCCGTCCTGCGGCGCGCGGTCTGCGGGCGCCGGAGATATCGGGCGGCGCGCGGCGACCGGTTGTTGGAGCGGGAGATATAGCAACAGGCGGTGCGGGAAACAACGCGCATTCGCGCGATCAGCCGGTGGCCTTGAGGCGCTCCAGGGCGATGGGGCGATAGGCGCCCGGGCTCGGGGTGCCGGTGGCGAAGCGCCAGACCGGCGCGAGGTCGCGGCCCGGCGCGGGCAGGGCGATCAGGGAACTCGACGTCGTCTCGAAGCCCATGTCGGTCACGATCGCCATGGCGCCGTCGGGGCCTTCGCCGGGAAGGGTCTCCCGGCTCGTCAACAACCCCTCCCAGCTCGCCCAGTCGCCGGTTTCGGGATCCGGCGCGGGCGCGTCCCGGAACCGGTCGAGATAGAGGCGCACGCGCGGCGAGCGCTGGTCGGAGAGATTGCGCGAGGTCAGCATCGAGACGCCCACCGGCAACTCGAAGGCTTCCACGCGCCCTGGTCCCTCCTCCCCTTCGTTCCGGAGCCAGAAGGCGTCCTGATTGTCGATGACGAACAGATTGAAGGGACGGTACGCGGCGGGGTCGATCTCGGCCAAGGCGGCTGCGGCATCGGCCGCGTCGGCATGGTCCAGCGCCTCCAGCACCAGTTCGCCGCGCGAGCGTTTGCCGGGCGCGGGGCCCAGGCTCATCGGGCGGTTCAGGACGCCGGCGACCAGCCCATGGTCGTTGACGCCCATCCAGGTGCCGCCGGCCTGTTCGTCCAGTCCGGCCATGATTTCTGGGCGGTCCGCCCAGTGACGGGCGGGCGGGCGCCAGGCCCGGCCCTTCATCTCGTCGCGATTGGCGCCAAGCAAAACCGGCCAGGGATGACCCGGCCGGCGGTTAATGACCACGGTACACATGGAACTTTCGATACCACTTCAGGATCGGGATCGCTATATAAGATCGCGTGAATGTCCGGGTAGGGTCCAAGGCTCCCCGGTCGACGCGCGCGAGCCTGCGATGTGGCGGGCGGCGACAAAGGAAAACTCACGAATTTCGGAGAGATTGCGAGCCAATGTCCACGTTCGACGATCGCGAAAAAGGTTTCGAAAACAAGTTCAAGCACGACCAGGAACTGACGTTCAAGGCGGAGGCACGGCGCAACAAGCTGCTCGGTCTGTGGGCGGCGGAGCTGTTGGGTCTGTCCGGCGCCGACGCCCAGGCCTATGCAGCGGAGGTTGTGCAGTCCGACTTCGAGGAGCCGGGCGACGACGACGTCCTGCGCAAGGTCCTGGGCGATCTC
>CAYGKX010000331.1:4700-5020 GCA_964350225.1 uncultured Rhodospirillaceae bacterium
AAGAATGTCGACAAGAGCGAACACCAGGTGCGACGTGCCATGGACGACCTGATGGTCACCGCGCGCGAGCAGATCATGAGCGAGCTGAAATAGCCGCCTGATCGCTCATCGCCCAGAAAAAAGGGCCGCCCCTGGGGGCGGCCCGTTTCTTTTCTGGCGGTCGACAACCCGCTACTTCGCCGGGCGCGCCGTCAGATACTTCTTTGCTGTTTCCGAGCCGAGGTCGACGGCCATCTTCAACTCGGCATTCGCCATCGGCTTGTGGACGGCAAACCACAGCGCGCGCCCCAGTTGAAGATGGAACCGAGCCGCGGCCGGAT
>CAYGKX010000332.1:0-5018 GCA_964350225.1 uncultured Rhodospirillaceae bacterium
CCTGCCCCCGGTCGGCGTCCGCCGACCGGGGTTTTTTGAGCGCTGCAGCGGCCCCGCAAGGGGGCCGCTTTGCTTTCGTGAGGACGTTGGGGGGTGAGGGTGGCTCACGATCCGTGGACACCGATCTGTCGAGTCGGCGGAGCGGCCGGCGCGGCGATGTTTGCGGGCGGCGCGTCCGCACAGTCGACGCCACAGAACGCAATCTCGCCCGATGCCGCGCTCAAGCGGATCATGGACGGTAATGCTCGCTATGTCGGCGGGACGTCGAAGAACCGCGATATTTCCGCCGGCCGCGCCGCCCGGGCGCAGTCCCAGCATCCGGTCGCGGCCATCCTGGGCTGCGCCGATTCCCGCCTGCCGCCGGAGATCATCTTCGACGAGGGACCGGGCGACCTGTTCGTGGTGCGCGTCGCCGGCAACTTCATGACGACGGACGGCCTCGCGAGCCTTGAATATGCGTTGGCGGTCCTGAAGACGCCGCTCGTCATGGTTCTCGGCCATTCCCGTTGCGGCGCGGTCGACGCGGCCGTCAAGGTCGCGACCGCCGGCGCCAAGCTGCCCGGACATCTGCCGCAGCTGGTCGGATCCATCGTCCCCGCCGTGAAGACCGCCCAGGCAAAGCAGCCCAAGAACCTCCTGGAAGCGTCGATCCAGGAGAATGTCCGGCGGAACGTCGCGCTCATTTCCCAAGCCGCGCCGATCGTCGCGCCCCTGGTCAAGAACGGCAAGGTTCGCGTCGTCGGTGCCGAGTACGAGTTGTCGACCGGCAAGGTCGCCCTGATCTAGCCGGCGTCCGGCGCAAGGGCGTCATGCGGGGCTGGTCGGCAGCTTCGCGGGACGGCATAGTGCGCGCGGTATTCTTCCCGCCACCATGTCGTCCCCGCCCATGCGCCTCTCGAAATCCCTGAACATCGCCGAACTGCGGCGCATCGCCAAAGGCCGCTGTCCGAAATTCGTCTTCGATTACATGGATGGCGCCGTCGAGGACGAACTGGGCGTCGCCGAGAACCAGGCGGCGCTGCGCCGGGCGCAGATCGTCCCGCGCTATCTGGTCGACGTGACGACACGCGACCAGACGACGGAGCTCTTTGGCCGCACCTTCGCCCATCCCTTCGGCATCGCGCCAATGGGCATCGCCAACATGGTGTGGCCCGGCACCGACGTGAACCTCGCCCGGCAGGCGGTGGAGGCGAATATTCCCTACACCCTCAGCACCGTCGCGACGACCTCGATCGAGGAGGCGGCGGCGGCCGCGGGTGAGAACTTCTGGTTCCAGCTCTACTCCCCGCGCGACCACGCCGTCAGGGACGACCTTGTCCGCCGGGCGGACGCCGCCGGCGCCGAGGTCCTGATGGTGACGGTCGACGTGCCGGTCGCCGCGAAACGCGAGCGCGACATGCGCAACGGCCTGTCGCTGCCCTTCAGCTTCACGGCCAGGCATGTGACCAGCGCCATGGTCCGGCCCGGCTGGTCGCTGCGGCTCGTGCGGAACGGCAATCCGCGCTTCGCGGTGTTGGAGCAATATGCCGACCCCAAGGCAGGCATCGCGACCCAGGCGGGTTTCGTCGCCTCCCAGGTCGCGCGGGTCTTTACCTGGGAGGATTTCGACAAGCTCCGCCAGGACTGGCCGCGGAAACTCCTGATCAAGGGCGTGATGGCGGTCGAGGACGCTGTCGAGGCCCGGCGGCGCGGCGCCGACGGTATCGTCCTGTCGAACCATGGCGGCCGGCAGCTCGACGCGGCGCCGGCGCCCTTCGACCTGATCGCACCGATCCGCCGGATGGTCGGGCGCGATTTCGCCATCATCGCAGACAGCGGCGTCCGGCGCGGCGCCGATATCGCCAAGATGCTGGCTGCCGGGGCGGACTTCGTTTTGTGCGGACGGGCCTTTCTGTATGGCGCCGCGGCGGGCGGTCCCGCCGGCATCCGGAAGTCCTACGAATTCCTCCGCGACGAACTCGACCGCTGCATGGCGCAGGTCGGGGCGACCGACATCGACACGCTGCGCGCCCTGCCGCTCCACTGGGGAGCGCCGGCCTAACCGCCGGGGCGGAGACCGGGGAAGGCTCGCATGCCGACCGAGATCTATGTCGATGCCGACGCCTGCCCGGTGAAGGGCGAGGTGCTGAGGGTTGCCGAGCGGCACGGCCTGACCGTCCACATGGTCAGCAACAGCGGGATGCGCCCGACGGGCAGTCCTCTTGTGCGCCCGGTCGTCGTGCCGGAGGGGCCGGATGCCGCCGACGACTGGATCGCGGACCACATCGGCCCAGGCGATATCGCGATTACATCGGATATCCCGCTCGCCGCACGATGTCTCGAGAAGGACGCGCAGGCATTGGGCCCGACCGGCAAGCCCTTCACAAAGAACAGCATCGGCATGGCGCTGGCCATGCGCGACCTGCACGCCCATCTTCGCGAGACGGGAGAGATGAGTGGGGGCGGCCGCAGTTTCTCGAAACGGGACCGCTCCGATTTCCTGCAGGCGCTGGAGGTCGCGGTACAGGCGGCAAAACGGGCCTAATCTGGGCCTGGCGTCGCCTAGAACTCGCCGGGACGATAGATGCGTGCCGGGTCCGGGCCCTTGGACGACGCGCTTTCCCCGTCCGTCGGGAAGTTCAGTTCGATCAGCACCCCGTTCGGATCGTGGACGAACAGCTGCCAGAGCTTGGCGGTCGGGATGTCGTTTTCACGCCAGTCGAGCCCGGCATTGGCGATCGTGTCCCGCATGCCGTCGAAGTCCGATGCCATGAGGGCGACATGGTCGATGGCGGCGGCCCCGGTCTCGACCTCACCGTCCTTGTTCTCCGCCGCCCAGCCCGAATAGAGGTGCATCATCGTGGTCCCGAACTGCAGCCAGGCGCCCGGAAAATCGAAGGGTGGCCGGTCGACGATGCGGGCGCCCAACAGTTCGGTGTAGAAGGCGACGGTGGCCTCGAGGTCGCCGGTCTTGAGCGCGATGTGATGCAGGTCCTTGGCGGGCATGGGGCTCTCTCCGTTGTCGGCCGCCGACTATACCTTGCGGCGGCGGCGGACGCGAAACTTGAACAGGTACCAGAAGGCCTTCAGGCCGTCCGTCCAGTTGATCTTCTTTCCTTCGGCGTAGGTGCGTCCGTAATAGGAGATGCCCAGTTCGTAGATCCGCCACTTCCGGGCGCGAGCGATCTCGGCGCTCATTTCCACTTCGATGCCGAAATCGTTTGCCGTCAGGCGGAGGGTCTGCAGGACGTCGTGCCGCATCATCTTGTAGCAGACCTCGATGTCGGTCAGCGTCTGGTCGTAAAGCAAGTTGAAGAGGAAGGAGATGAGCCGGTTGGCCATATAGTGATGGAAATAGAGGGCCCTGTGCGGGCGTCCGTAGAAGCGCGAACCGTAGACCACATCGGCGACGCCCTTCTCCGCGATCAGACGCCACATCTCTCCCCAGTCGTCCGGGTCGTATTCGAGGTCCGCGTCCTGAATGACGACGACATCGCCGGTCGCGGCGGCGAATCCGGTGCGCAGCGCGCCGCCCTTGCCCTTGTTGGCCTCGTGGTAAAGGGCGCGAAGTCGGAGCCTGGCCGGGCGGTCGGCCCGCGGCTTTCCGATCTTCAGGGTACCGGCGGAATCGAGCTTGAGGGATGTCGCCGATATCTCGCCGCCCGGGATCACCGATTGGAGCCATTCACGGGTGCCGTCGGTCGAACCGTCGTCGACGACGATGATTTCCTTCGCGACCTGCGGAAGCGCCCCGGCGACGGCGGCGAACACGCTTGCGATCGTGGCGATTTCGTTGAAAGCCGGTATGACGATTGTTAGGACCGATTGGCCGCGCGCGCTCTCGGGTGGCATGGAATATCGTACGCTGGATTGTTCTGCCGACGGCGGATAGGAAGACGGTACGAAGATCAGGATTACGATCGTGATTGATATTAGGCTAGCACGGTGTGGCGACGCTGTCGCAACGGAGGAGGCGGGTCGCCTTGACTGCCGGCGTCGGCCCGGCGGCCCCGCGAGAGGGGTATGAACGGCATTCCTGGGTGGCGTCGCGGTTTCGTCGGCGGGCGGGGACAAACGTTCTTCGCCGTAGTTGTCGTGGCCGCCATGGCTGTCGTCTTCTTCACGGTGTATCCCGCGTCCTTCCGCAGCTTCGCCCTCTACAAGGTGGACATCCTCGCCCGCGGGGCGGGCTTCGACCGGGTGATGCCGCCGGACTCGCGGGACGGCGTCGCATTGGTGCGCGCGGCGGGATTGAAACGCTTCTGGATGGGGCCGGGACTGGCCAAGAGGACGATGCAGATGCAGAGGGTCGGCGAGGGCGCGTTTCCGGCGAGGCCCGATCCGTCGGCGCCCGACATCATCGAGTATCGGGATGCCGTCGACAGCGCCGCGTGCAGGGTGATCGCGGTGCGCGGAAAGATGGCCCATGTCCGCTGCCGCCGCTAGCATCGGACCACGATGGCCCGGTGCCCGGGCGGAGGGCGACCGGCGATTGCGGGGGATGTCGGCGGCCCTGGCAGCGGCCTGCCTGGCCGCTTACGCACTCTTCCTGACGGTCGGTCCCGGGGTCGGCTCCTGCATCCTCGTCGCCGCGGTTGCCGTCTCCCTGTTCGCTTTTCCCGTCCTGATGTATCGCTGGCCGGTCCATTTCATCGTGGTGCTGGGCCTGCTGGGCGCCCTCGCCATCGTCTCCATGTACGGCCTCATCATCGACTGGGACGCCCGGTCGATCTGGTTCTATCACGCCCGCTTCATCTTCGCCGGCGCAGGGCCGACGGAACTGCTCGGACCCGACCGGCCCCTGTTCCATTCGCAGTATCCGAAGATGCTGCCGCTGGTCGCCGCGTCGGTGGCACGCGCGGCCGGTTTCTGGAACGAGGCGCTGCCGAAGCTCGCCGTCCCGATCCTCTTTGCCGCACCATTGATGTGCATCGTCGGCACCTGGCCGAACCGGGCGACCCGCCTCCTCGTCCTCTGCGCGATCATCGTTATCGGCGGTCGATACATATGGAATGGCTATGTCGACGCCCTTCTGGCCA
>CAYGKX010000333.1:0-5017 GCA_964350225.1 uncultured Rhodospirillaceae bacterium
GATTGCCGACCGGGCGCGGCGGGAGGTTGCAGGCGGGAGACCGGCGACTTCGACCCTTCCGCCGGCGGGAACAAGCCGGCCGCTGAGTGCCCGCACCAGCGTCGTCTTCCCCGCGCCGTTCGGCCCGAGAAGCGCATAGATCTCGCCGCCATCGATCTCGAGGCTCAGCCCGTCGAGGGCGCGCCTGGTGCCGAACGCATGTCGGGCCTCGCGCACGCGAACGAGCGGTGCCTGCTGTTCGGTGTCCGACATGCCGCGTCTAGGAGCGTGCCGCGAGGGGGACCGCGACGGACCGGTCGGCGAGTTCGAAGGCGCCTTCGGCCAGGGAGTGCGCGAGCTGGCCGAGCGGCTCCGCGCCGGCGCCGAGCGGGCCGATCGCGTCGACCGCCCGCTGGACCTGGAGCATGAGGCTCTTCAGCGCCCGATCCCGACCGACCATCGTGACGAGGTTCGGACGATCCCCGTCGGACCGCGCGTCCTGACGGGTGTTCTTGCCGGCCGCGTTCGCACATCCATAGGCGTCGATGATGTCGTCGAGCGCCTGGAACGCGCGGCCGAGCCGGCCGGCGAATTCGACGATACAGGTGGTTTCCCGCTCCGACGCGTCGGCGACGATGGCGCCCGCTTCAGCGGCCGCGACAAACAGCGCACCGGTCTTGCGCGAGTGGACCGATCCGATCGATACCGTCGCATCCCTGTCTTTCGCGCCGCGAAGATCCTCCTCCTGGCCGCCGATGAGACCGTCGAGACCGATGGACCGGGACAGCAGCGCCGACAGGCGCATTCGGGTCGACGGTCCCAGAGCCTCCGCCGTCCCAATCAGGCCATAGGCCTGGTTGAGCAGCCCGAACGCCGCAAGCAGCGCTATTTCCTCGCCGAAAGCGACGTGGTTCGCCGGCCGGCCGCGCCGGAGGTCCGCGTCGTCCATACAGGGCATGTCATCGAGGATCAAAGACGCGGCATGGGCCATTTCGATCGCACAGGCCGGGATCAGGGGACTTTCCCGATCGGCGCCGAAACAGTCCGCGACAAGGATCGTGACCGCGGCCCGCACCCGCTTCCCCGGGGCCAGCAGGGAATAGCCCATGGCCTGTCCGGTCTGGGAGGATTGAGGATCCCATTCCTTCGCGAGATCCTGCAGCCGACGGTCGACCGTCGAGCGGATATCGTCGAGCGTCGCCGCGATGGCCTGTCCCATCCAGATATGGCCTTTCCTCAGTCGTGACCGCCGACCGCCGGATTTAGTCGTCGGACGCGGTCAACCTCCCACGGGTCTTACGTCCCGGGACGCCTGTCGGATCACCCGGTGAAGCTTAACGCTCGAAACCGGCATTTGTTACCGAATAATCTTGCGTCGGCCGGATCGACCCGAACGGTCCTGTTCACTCGTCCCGGTTCTGCCGCCACCTTTCGCGGCGTACACGTTCGAGATCCGCAGCAACCATTTCCTTCACGAGATCGGGAAAGGCGGTCCGGTGACGCCAGCCCAGGCGGTCCGCCGCCTTCGAGGGATCGCCCAGCAGGGAATCGACCTCCGTCGGGCGGAAATAGCGGGGATCGATCTTCACCAGAATCTCGCCGCTCGCCGCGTCGACGCCCGTTTCGTCCACGCCGGTGCCGCGCCACTCGACGGTCCGGCCGATCTCGGCGAAGGCGCATTCGACGAACTCGCGTACCGTGTGCTGCTCCCCCGTCGCGAGCACGTAATCATCCGCTGTCTTCTGTTGCAGGATGCGCCACATGCCCTCCGCATAGTCGCGCGCATGACCCCAGTCGCGCGCCGCGTCGAGATTGCCGAGATAGAGCACCGACTGCAGGCCCCGTTCGATTGCCGCCACGGCACGGGTGATCTTGCGGGTCACGAATGTTTCGCCCCGCGTCGGGCCCTCATGGTTGAAGAGGATCCCGTTCGACGCGTGGTAGCCGTAGGCTTCCCGGTAGTTCACCGTGATCCAGAAGGCATAGGCCTTGGCCGCGCCATAGGGGCTTCGCGGGTAGAAGGGCGTCGTCTCGGATTGCGGCGTCTCCGCCACCCGGCCGAAGAGCTCGGACGTCGAGGCCTGGTAGAAGCGGGTGCGATCCTGCAGGTCGAGGATGCGCATCGCCTCGAGCAGGCGAAGGGTCCCGAGCGCGTCCGCGTTGGCCGTGTATTCCGGGGTCTCGAAGCTGACCTGAACGTGGCTCTGCGCCGCGAGATTGTAGATTTCGTCCGGTTGGGTTTCCTGTACCAGCCGGATCAGGTTGGTCGCGTCGGTCATGTCCCCGAAATGAAGAAAGAAACGGACATCCTCCTCGTGGGGGTCGCGATAGAGATGGTCGACCCGCTCCGTGTTGAAGGAGGAGGAACGCCGCTTCACCCCGTGGACGATATAGCCCTTGTCCAGCAGGAGTTCCGCGAGGTAGGCGCCGTCCTGGCCCGTGACCCCGGTAATGAGTGCCGTCTTCGGCCCGTCCGTCATCTTTACCCCACCGTCCACTGTCACTCGCCGCCTGCCACGCGGCCGTAGAGGTCATCGTATCGGACGATGTCGTCCTCGCCGAGATAGGCGCCGGTCTGCACCTCGATGATCTCGAGCGCTGCCTCTCCCGGATTGGACAGCCGGTGGCGGGCCCCCAGCGGGATGAAGATGGACTCGTTCTCCGCCACGTCCATTTCCTCGTTGTCGCGGACGACCCGGGCGGTCCCCTCGACCACGACCCAATGCTCGGCCCGGTGACGATGCGACTGAAGACTGAGGCTCGCGCCCGGCCGGACAACCAGTTCCTTCACCTGGAACCGGTCGCTGGAGAACAGCGTCCGGTAGGTTCCCCAGGGACGATGAACTGTCGGATGCAGAAGATGCTCTGTGCGTCCCCTGGCTTCGAGCCCGTCGACCAGCCGCTTGACCTCCTCCGACCGGGTCAGGGGAGCGGCAAGGACGGCGTCGTCGGTCGCGACCAGCAGGACGTCCTCAAGCCCCAGCGCGGCGACAAGCGGCCCGTCGCTTCGCAGATAGGAGCGTGAGACCTCCTCCGCCACGACGTCCCCGGCAATCGCATTGTCTGCCCCGTCCCGGTCGGCAAGTCGCCACAGGCTCTGCCAGGACCCGACGTCGCTCCAGCCCGCGTCGAGGGGAACCATGACGGCGTCTTCCGTTCGCTCCATCACGGCATAGTCGATGGATATCGAGGGGCTGGCCGAAAAGGGTTCGACGCCGAGGCGGAGGAAATCGAGGTCCGGGCGCGCACCGCGGAGGGCGGCCCGCGCCGCGGACAGCACCTCGGGAACATGACGCTCCAGCGCGCGGACGAGCGTGGCAGCCGTCATCATGAACATTCCGCTGTTCCAGTAGTAACTGCCAGCGGCGAGGAAGCGGGCGGCTGTATCCGTGTCTGGCTTTTCTGTGAAGCGGACCACTGGCCGAACCGCGCCATCGCCCCCGGGTCCGGCCTGGATATAGCCATAACCGGTATGCGGGGCCGTTGGGCAAATGCCGAAGGTGACGATCCGGCCGTTCCGCGCCGCGGCGGCCGCCCGCGCCACTGCCTCGTGAAAGGCCTCCCCGTCGGCAATGGCATGATCGCTCGGCAGGGCGAGGAGGAGTGCATCGGGGCTGCGCTGCGCGAGATATAGCGCGGAGGCGGCGAGCGCGGGGGCCGTGTTGCGGGGGGCGGGCTCCAGCAGGATGCGGTCCAGTGCGACGCCGATCTCGGCGAACGCCTGGGCGACGAGGAAGCGCTGCGCTTCGTTGGTCACCACGACCGCCGGTGCGAAACAATCGCCCACGACCCGGAGCGCCGTCTGCTGGATCATGGAAAGATCGGCGGTGAGCTTCTGGAACTGTTTGGGATAACCCGCCCGCGACAGCGGCCACAGCCGGCTGCCGCTGCCGCCGGACAGGATGACGGGGGTTACGCGATCAACCATTCGGGCCTGACGAACGCGCAGTCGACAGGTTCATCCGGACGGGTCGGTCGCCGACCGACCTCGTGCCACCATACGGCATCGCGCCACCCATTGGCTTCTCACCGCCCCAGAGGGCACGGCCACCCCGATCGGCGACCGTTGCACATCGAAGCGTTGTACCAACACTCAAACGGTTCGGTCCAATCATCTACCCGCTTCGCCGCCCTGGCGGAAGGATCAATTCCTCTGGCACCGCCCAGCCTGAGGGTCCCCGGCGAGGGGGCATCGGGTGAGCTCCCGGCCGCGCCCGGGCCCCGCCCCGGAATGGCAATTAGGGGCTTTCGCCCCAACCCGGAATGAGTAGTCTGTCGCCGTCGTCATGAAGTCATCCCAAACGAATAGTGGACCCGCCGGCACCGGCGAAGCGCTGGGGCAGGCCGAGGCTGTTCTGGCTGACGTGTTTGGCTTTCCCGGCCTGCGGGAGGGGCAGCGCGAGGCCATCGAGGCTGTCCTCGGCGGCCGCAACGTGCTGGCCGTCATGCCGACCGGCGCGGGCAAGTCCCTGTGCTATCAGCTCCCGGCGCTGGTGTTGGGCGGGCTCACCGTCGTCGTCTCGCCGCTCGTCGCCCTCATGCGCGACCAGGTTGCGGGGCTTCGCCTGAACGGGGTCGCCGCGGCGACGATCAATTCCGATCTCACCCGGGACGAAAACATCGCGACCTGGCGTGCGGTCCAGGCGGGGGAGGTCAGGCTCCTTTATCTCTCGCCGGAACGGCTGATGACCGGGCGCATGCTCGCCGCCCTCGGCCGGCTCGATCTCCGTCTCTTCGCCATCGACGAAGCCCATTGCATCTCCCAATGGGGCCCCGCCTTCCGCCCGGAATACGAAGCGCTGGGACAGTTGCGCGAGCGTTTTCCCACGGTCCCGGTCATCGGCCTTACGGCGACCGCCGACCCCGCCACGCGGATCGACATCGAGGCGCGCATCTTCGGCGGCGACGCGCTGTCGGTCGTCACGGGATTCGACCGGCCCAACCTGTCGCTCGCCGTCGAACTCAAGAATAGCTGGAAACGGCAGATGGCGGCCTTCGTCGGCTCCCGGAAAGGGGCGAGCGGCATCGTCTATTGCCT
>CAYGKX010000334.1:0-503 GCA_964350225.1 uncultured Rhodospirillaceae bacterium
GGCCCCTGGCAGTAACGGCCCTCCGGACCGGGAACCTCCCGGTCCCTCTCGTCGTCAGAATAGCTGACCGGCCAACCTGCCCCTCGGCGAAGCTCCCCAAGCGACTACCGCCCTGGCGATCGGCTCCGGTCCGGCGACGCGGCGGGTCCGCTGCGCGCCGTTCAATGATCCAGATATAGGCCACGCCCCTTTACCCGACGGTCCTTGCCATCGGGAAAGCAAGCGGGACGAGGTTGCACTTGTGGAGATGCCGATGACTGCTCCGATCCGCCCGGCGGCCGGCCTGGCCGCTTTCCTGTTTCTGACATCTTTCGCCTTGCCCGCAGGGGCACATGTGACCGTTCAACCGAATACCGCCCGGGCCGGGAGCTATGCGCGAGTGATGATCCGAATTCCGCACGGGTGCGACGGGGCGGCTACGGTCTCGGTCAGGGTGAGGATCCCGAACGGCGTCCTCTCGGTGAAACCGCAACCGAAACCCGGTTGGCGTGTCGAGATCATCA
>CAYGKX010000334.1:513-4995 GCA_964350225.1 uncultured Rhodospirillaceae bacterium
CAAGCGCAAGCTCCGGAAGCCGGTCGAAGCCGGGCACGGACATGCGATCACCGAAACCGTCGGCGAGGTCGTTTGGCGCGGCGGCCCGCTGTTGGATGCGCATTTCGACGACTTCGGCCTGAGTTTCAAGCTGCCGGACGCTGAGGGAACCACCCTGTATTTCAAGACCGTGCAAGAGTGCGAACGCGGGGTCGCACGCTGGGTGCAGATCCCGCGCTTCCGGCAGTCCTGGGGCAGCCTGCATCGCCCTGCGCCCTTTCTGAAATTGCGAGCAGACTAGGCAGGGTCAATTGTCTCGCTGAAGTCCGTTGAGGTGAGTGGGGCGAAGATCACGGATATCGCGTCCGTGCATCCGTGCCAGTGCGCTCCGTGCCCCGGCAAATGAAAAAACAGGGCGCCGAGAGCCGTAACAAGCACGTCACAACCGACAGAGAATGCTGTATAAGAGGCGTTGATTAGCTGCACCTTGACCCCGGCGAGCCCTCGCATGGCTGACGTCGCCAACGACCAGACACCGGAAGCATCGGAAGACCCGCCGCAGGATCCGTCGTCGCCGCGCGCCCGGGCGCTGGAGATCCTCGACGCCGTTCTGCACAAGAACCGCACCCTGGACGACGTGCTGGCGGAGCCGGTGCAACTCGCGGCGTTCGAACGTCGGGATCGCGGTTTCATCCGTCTTCTCGTTGCGACGACACTCCGACGGCTGGGGCAGATCGACGCGCTGATCGACCATTGTCTCCACAAGCCGCTGCCGCCCGGCGCCCGGCCCGTGCGCGATGTGTTGCGACTGGGCGTGGCGCAGCTGGTCTTCCTCAACATCCCGCCCCATGCCGCCGTCGACCAGTCGGTCGAACTGGCCAGCGGGCTGGGCCACAGCCGCTTCAAGAGCCTGGTGAACGCCGTCCTCCGCCGGCTGACGGCGGAGGGCCAGTCGCTCGCAGCGCAGCAGAACGCGCCCCGGGTCAACACGCCGGGCTGGTTGTGGCGCAGCTGGGCGGACGCCTATGGCGAGGATCGGGCGGACGCGATCGCGGAGGCTAACGGTCGCGAGGCGTCCCTCGACATCACCGTCTCCCGCGATCCGCAGGACTGGGGCCGGCGCCTCGGCGCGACCGTGCTGCCGACCGGCAGCCTGCGCCGCCCGCCCGGCGGCGCGGTCGAGGAACTGGCAGGTTTCGGCGAGGGGGCCTGGTGGGTTCAGGATGCGGCGGCGGCCCTGCCCGCACGGCTTCTGGGCGACGTCGCCGACCGCTCCGTCATCGACCTCTGCGCGGCCCCCGGGGGCAAGACGGCGCAACTCGTCGCGGCGGGCGCCCGGGTTACCGCCGTCGACCGGTCCGCACCGCGCCTTCGGCGCCTGGCCGACAATATGAGCCGGCTCGGCCTGCCCGTGGAGCAGGTCGCGGCCGACGCCGCCCTCTGGAAGCCCAAATCCCCGGCCGATGCCGTCCTGCTCGACGCGCCCTGTACGGCTACCGGGACCATCCGGCGCCACCCGGACATCTTGTGGTCCAAGTCGCCGCGCGACCTTGAACGGCTGAGCCATGTACAGGAGCGTCTCCTCCGCGCCGCCATCGATATGGTCCGGCCCGGCGGGCGGCTGGTCTATTGCACCTGTTCGCTTCAACCCGAAGAGGGGCCGATGCGTATCGAGGCGCTGCTGGCCGAAGGCGCGCCGGTGGAGCGGGAGCCGATCGACCCGGCGGAGATCGGCGGCGAGGCGGAATTCGTGACTTCGCAGGGGGAGCTCCGCACCCTGCCGAGCCAGTGGCCCGACCTGGGCGGCATCGACGGCTTCTATGCCGTCCGGCTGCGCCGCCTATGACCATCGCGCGGGTCTCTTCCCGCCCCATATTGCGGCGGCTGCGCCGAGTTGTTAGGTAAGCGCCATGCCGTCCAAACCCGTGCGCATCTCGCCATCGATCCTGTCCGCCGACTTCGCGAAGCTGGGCGAGGAGGTGCGCGCGGTCACCGAGGCGGGCGCGGACTATATCCATGTCGATGTCATGGACGGCCATTTCGTGCCGAACCTGACGATCGGCCCGGCGGTCGTAAAGGCGCTGCGGCCCCACAGCGACCGGCCCTTCGACGTCCATCTGATGATCTCGCCGGTCGACCCCTATATCCAGGCCTTCGCCGACGCCGGGGCGGATATCATCACCGTCCATCCCGAGGCGGGGGCGCATGTTCACCGGACGGTCCAGCTGATCAGGTCTCTCGGCAAGAAGGCGGGTGTCTCGCTCAATCCCGGGACGCCGGTCGAGGCGGTCGACAACCTGATGGACATCGTCGACCTGATCCTGGTGATGAGCGTCAATCCCGGCTTCGGCGGGCAATCCTTCATCGAAAGCCAGCTCGACAAGATCCGCGCCGTACGCGCGCGTATCGAGGCGAGCGGCCGGGACATCGACCTGGAGGTCGACGGCGGGATCGATGCGAAGACGGCGCCCCGCGCCATCGCGGCCGGGGCCGACGTCCTGGTCGCCGGAACGGCCACTTTCCGCGGCGGGCCGGACGCCTACGCAGCCAACATCCGCACCCTGCGCGGCGAGGGCTAAATGACACGGTCGGCTGGCGCATCGCGTTCGGCTGGCGGCTCCAGGGCGACGGGCGGCCAGGGTGGCGCGTCCGCCGGCGACGGGCGGACCTCCACCGGCGGCGCGGCGGCGGCGGCACCGAAACGTGCCGTTCCGGGCAGCCGCTGGCGCGACCTCTGGTATCGCGGTGCCGTCCATCAGTGGCGCCTCAACCGCGGCGGCATTTCCCAGCTTCTCTTCGTCCCACCCGATCCCTGGCCGGGCAGTTCCGAACGGGGCGGCGCCATCGTTGGCGGCGCGATCTCCTTCACCCGCGACACGATCTTCGGCGACGACCTCCTGCCCATCGACCCTCACGGCTTCGCCTGGCTGCGCGACCTGCGGGCAACCGGCAGCGAGGCGGGCCGGCGGCGCGGCCGGGAGCTGATGCGCGACTGGATCGACCGCTACGGGCGCTACGACCGCGCGGCCTGGCAACCGGCCCTGATCGCGGAACGGCTGGTCGCCTGGCTGTCCCATTACGACTATTTCTGCCGAGACGCCGACGGGCGGTTCCGCGAGGCCTTTTTCCGCAGCGTGCATCGTCAGGCCAACCACCTGGCCCAGCTCGCACCGACGACCGCCGGGGCGGCGCGAATCCGGGCTGCGAAGGGTCTTGTCTATGCCGGTGCCTGCTTCCCGGGGGGCACACGGCGGCTGGCCCGTGGGCTGTCATTGATCGAGGCCGCCGCGCACGAGGTCGTCGCCCCCGACGGCGGCCTCCCGGAGCGTAATCCAAGCCTGATGCTGGAGGCGCTGCGCGACCTCGTCGACGTCCGCGCCGTGCTGTCCCGCGCCCAGCGGGAGCATTCCGCCCTTCTCCAGACGGCGATCGACCGGGTCGCGCCGCTTCTTCGTTTCTTCCGGCACGGTGACGGCCGGCTGGCGCTGTTCAATGGCGGCTTCGAGGAAGAAGACTGGCAGATCGACGTCGTGCTGAACCAGTCCGACGCCAAGGGCAAGGCGCCCGTTTCCGCGCCCCAGACCGGCTATCAGCGGCTGGTCGGCGGGCGGACGGTCGTCCTGGTCGACAGCGGGGCGCCGCCCGGGCCGGGTTTCGACGCGCGGGGCCACGCCGGAACCCTCAGCTTCGAGATGAGCGTCGGGCGCAGCCGGCTCATCGTCAATTGCGGCGCGGCCTATTACGACGACCCGGACTGGCGGGATGTGGGCCGGCTGACGGCCGCCCATTCGACCCTGGTTCTCGGCGATGCGAACTCGTCCCAGGTCGTCCCCGGCGGGCTCGGCGGCCGCCCGAAGGAGGTCGTCTGCCAGCGCCACGACGACGAAGGCAACGTGTGGCTGGAACTGTCGCACGACGGGTATCTCGGTCGCTTCGGCTATGTCCACGAGCGAAAGCTGTTTCTCGCCCGCGGTGGCGAGGACCTGCGCGGCGAGGACATCCTGATCCATCCCGAGGGGTCCCGCGTGCCGCGCCGGGGCCGCGACGCGACCTACTCAATCCGCTTTCACCTCCATCCGGAGGTTGTCGTCGATAATCTGTCGGTCGGGGAGAAGGGCGGTCGGTTCGGCCGGTTCCATCGCCTTGGCGCCGGGATCTGGCGGCTGCAGACGGAGGAAATCGTCGACGTTCAGGTCGACGACAGCTCCTATCTGGGCGACAAGGGCTTCGTCGAGCGTGGCCGGCAGATCGTCCTGACCGGCCTTCTCGGGGACGCTCCGCGCCTGTCGGTGCGTTGGGCGATCAAGCGGCTGGGTTAGGCGGCGGGGGACATGCTTCCCCGCATACAGGCCTACAAGACCCACCGCTCAATGCCCTCGGGCAGCGCCGTTCCCCGCCACATGCCCTTCACATCGGCGACCAGGCCGCCCGGCGAGAGCAGCCGGTCGAAGTCTTCGGCGCCGAAGCGGCGATAGGCGTCGTGGGCGACCGCGCCGACCAGCG
>CAYGKX010000335.1:0-4989 GCA_964350225.1 uncultured Rhodospirillaceae bacterium
TGTTGAGATACCGGGCGCGTTGCTCGGCTGGCAGGTCCTGGTTCTGCATAAGGATCTCGGCGAAAGAGCGGATCGAAGTCATCGGCGTGCGGACCTCATGGCTCACCTGGCTGAGGAAGTCGTCCTTCTGGGCGTCGAGCAACCGTAGCTGTTCGTTCGCGCGCTGAAGCTGCGCCGCCGTTTCCTGAAGCTCCTTCGACTGCCGTTCGAGCTGCTGGGAATAGACGATGACCTGCTGGGTTTCGTCTACGACCTTCATGATCTCCTCGAGGCTGATCGCCTCGCCGATGGCGACCTGGGAGACCATCGCATGCGCGGTCGCCGCGCCGATCGAGCCGGCCAGTTCACGCTCCAGATGCGCGATGAACTCCGCGTCGGCACGGGGCACGCCGTCGGGCATGCCCTGCCGCTCCGCGAAGTTGCGGAACAGGTCGTAGGACGTGTCGCGGCCGAGGATGCGCTGGGCGAGGACATAAAGCTCGTCGGTCGTGGCGGAACGCGGCAGGCCGCGCGCGGTCCCTTCGGTCGAATGCCGGTAGACGTCGACGAACAGGGCGCATTGCAGCCGCTCGAGCGGCTTGGCCTCGCGCCAGATGGAGACGCCGACATAGAGGATGAGGTTTGCCGACAGGCTCCAGAAAAGGGCATGGACAAGCGGGTCGAGCCCGTCCAGGCCGAACAGCGCCTGGGGCCGCAGCCAATCGATGCCCCAGGGTCCGGTCGCCACCATCTCCCGCAGGCTGCCGCTTTCGGCGAAGCTGGGCATGAACAGGCAATAGATCCAGATCGCGAAACCGGCGGTCAGGCCGGCAATGGCGCCGCGCCCCGTTGCCTGGCGCCAGAAGAGCCCGCCAATGATCGAGGGAATGAACTGGGCGACACCTGTGAAGGCGATCAGACCGATGGAGGCGAGCGCCTCCGACTTGGTCAGACGGAAATAGAGGAAGCCCAGGAGAAGGACGGCGGCGATGCTGATCCGCCGGCTGATCAGGAGGAGCTTCTTGACGTCGCCGCTTTCGCCTCGCGAGGCCCGTGGAAGCATGAGGGCGATCGGCATGATGATATGGTTGGACACCATGATCGATAGCGCGATGGTCGCCACGATCACCATCGAGGTTGCCGATGAGAAGCCGCCGATGAAGGCGAGGAGGGCGAGTTCCTCCTGCCCGCGCGACATCGGCAGTGTCAGGACATACATGTCCGGGTTGTTTCCTGCCGGAAGAACGGCCAGACCCGCCACCGCAATCGGCAGGATGAAAAGGCACATGACAAAAAGGTAGAGCGGAAACATCCAGGATGCCGTGCGCAGGTGACGCTCGTCTGAATTCTCGACGACAGTCACCTGGAACTGCCGGGGCAGGCAGATGATGGCGGTGGCGGCGAGGAAGGTCAGGGCGACCCAGCGAGTCCCGAAGGCATCGTCCTTCTGCAACAACGCCTGAGTGGCCGGCCGGGAGAAGAGGTCGCCCAGCCCATCTCCGACCGAGAAGACGACAAACAGGCCAACGGCGGTGATCGCGAAGAGCTTGACCAAGGCCTCGAAGGCGATGGCGGCGACGACGCCGTGGTTGCGTTCGTTCGCGTCGATGTTCCGGGTGCCGAACAGGATCGTGAAGATGGCCATCGCCGCGGCGACCCAAAAGGCGGTGTCATAGGCGACCGGCCCCTCCGAGGGCGTGCCGCCGGGGCTCGAGACGACGACAAAGCTGGTCGTCACCGCCTTCAACTGAAGGGCGATATACGGTGTCGTGCTGGCCACCGCGATGATGGTCACGAGGATGCCGAGAAGCGTGCTCTTGCCGTAGCGGGAGGAGATCAGGTCGGCGATCGAGGTGATGCGGTGTGTCCGGCCGATGCGCACCAGCTTGCGCAGCAGGAACCACCAGCCTACGAAGACCAGGGTCGGGCCCAGATAGATGGTGGCAAATTCGAGCCCGTTCCGCGCCGCAGACCCGACCGCGCCGTAAAAGGTCCAGGAGGTGCAATAGACGGAAATGGAGAGCGTGTAGACGAGGGGGGAGCGGATCAGGCTTTGATTACCGCGCCGGGCGCGCCGGTCGCTGTAAAAGGCGATGACGAAAAGCAGCGCGACATAGATCAGTGCTGTCGCCAGGACGAAGTTGGTCGACAACATCGCCGTCAGTCCCGGCCCGGCCCGTCGTCACTGCCGGACGGCGAAGCCCCGGGCATTTCCGCCCCACGCGGGTCGCCCGCTGGGGGCAGGGCAGGATCGTCCTCGGTCAGGTGGCGCGCGAGCCAGGCGGCCCCCAGGATGAGGAGCAACCAGACGCCGAAGATATACAAGAGGATCACGGGCAGTCCGAAGACCAGGCGGATCGAATTGAATGCCAGGATCAGCGGCGACATGAAAAGGAAGGCTCCCGCCAGGGGCAGGAGAACGGCGAGATCCCGATGTTTTGCCGACGTTGCCATCTTCAGCCTCCCGGCGGGGCCGCCCCCTCAGGCCTCGATCAGCCGTTGGACGTGGTCGACGATCTCCCGGTTCGAGAAAGGCTTTGTGACGAAGGCATCGACCCCCAGCCCTTCCGCTGTGCGACGATCCTGATCCTGTCCTTTCGCGGTCAGGACCATGACGGGAATACCCTTTAGCGCCGGTTCGCTCTTGACCCATTTCAGGACTTCGAAACCGTTCCGCTTGGGGATCATGACATCCAGGATCAGGACGTCGGGTTTCGGCAGTCCGCGCAGTCGTTCGACCGCGGCATCGCCGTCGAAGACGGCGGACACCTGGCAGCCAACCTGCTCAAGCAGGAAACTCAGCGATTCGACGATGTGCGGCTCGTCTTCGGCGATCAGCACCCGTTTCGACACACGGGGGTCCTCCCAGAAAACCGATAGGATCGGCGGCTCGTCTCTTTCGTGCGAGCTTGTCCTTCCCTTTTAGCAGGCATTCGCGATGTGACAAGGGTACTGCAGGTCGCAGGCTGGTTGGCGCTAACCCGCGGCTGTCAGCCGCTCGACCATCGCCGGCTCGCCACGGAAGCGGCAATCGTCGCGTGTGCACATGCGGCAACTGGGACCGACAGGCGTGACGGTTCGGGTCGCCGACAGGTCGAGGCCGTCTGCGTATACGGTGCGGTCGGCCTGCAGCACGTCGCAGACCAGCATCACCGAATGCAGGAAGGGACGTTCGTGGAACAGGGCAGGCCGCTTGGTGATGGACCGGGCGACCATCAGGTAGCGCGCGCCGTCGGGAAATTCGGCCAGTTGGCGCACGACCCGGTCGGGGGTCTGGAAGGCGGCAAAGACCGCCCAGAGCGGACAGGCATGGCCGTAACGGGGCAGGGGTAGCCGTGGCAGGGGAAAACGCTTGGTCACATGACCGGCGGGGTCCGACCTGAGGAAGGCGAAGGGAACCCCCTCCCGTTCCGGCGCGCGCAGGGTGACGAGCCGGTGGCAGACCTGCTCGTGGCTGGAGCCGAACTGCTGACGCAGGATCTCGATGTCGAAGCGGCAGTCGGTAGCGGCACGCAGAAAGTCGTCATAGGGAAAGATGACGGCGCCAGCGACATAGGATGCGAGGACATGCCGGGCACGGTCCCGCGCCTCGTCGCTGACCAGCCGGGGATCGTCCAGCAGGGCGGCTATTTCGTCCGGCGCCTCGATCTCCGCGATCAGCTTCGCCAGCTGGAAGCGGCGGGTGGATGTCGCGGCGTTGCTGAGAAAGAGGACCCGCCCGATATCCGGATCGGCTGCGATCTGATTGCGAAAATGGGCGGTATCGGCTGCGGCGGGGGAGACGCTGTCGAAGGCGAAGCCGTGCTTGACGCGGAGGAAGTCGCGCAGCGAGCCCTCGTCTGTACCGCCATAATGGTTCATCGACTCCCGTAGCCGAGCCGCGGTGGCCTCCAGGTCCGGGAAGTGGTTCACATGTTCGATCAGGAAGTCGTCGACCTCGTCGGCCGGTGTAACAGCATGGGTTTCCGCCCGAGCTTTGTCGAAGAAGCCGGCGAGCGCCTGGGCGGCGTCGGACAGCCGTTCGCTCTCCTTGGAAATAATGCTATGGAACCGGTCGCGCCGTTCCGGCGCCATGTCCGGCATGTCGTCGAGGATCTCCGAAGAGGATCGGATCGCGGTCACATGGGTCAGGAGCTGGTGGACGGCGTCGCCGAGAAACGGGTCCTGGTTCAACCGATCCGACAAAGCGTCCGCAATCGCCGTCTGATCGCGCAACGCCCGATGCAGGGCGAGGAGGGCGTGGGCCCATTCACCATGGCGGCCGACCAGGTCGCCCGCATCGGTCGGGGTCAGACGGAAACGGCGCAGGAGGGGATCGGCGGCAGCTTCCATCAGGTCTGCGATCAGCCGGCGTTCCGCCCGGCCGGTCAAGGCGTCCGCGTCGACACCGAGAAGTGCGGCGATACGGCCGACCAGGGCCCCGCCGATGGGGCGTTTGTTCGCTTCGATGAGATTCAAATAAGACGCTGAAATACCGGCCTTTTTGGCGAGGGCTGCCTGCGTCATGCCAAGCGACTTGCGCTCCGTCCGAATGCGAAAACCTATAGGAGCATGGGCCATTCCTCGGGGCTCCGATCTTGTCGATTATTTACAAACGCCGGTGAGTTTACATGGAGAAATTGACAAAATAATCGCGTTTTTTCAATCAGTTATTGAGGGGAGCGGGAGGAAAATTTACAACTTGCAAACCCAGCAAACGGGTGGATCGGCCGGGAAACCTCGCCCGGCAGAGAGATAATTCGATACGGGAGGGTATCAGCCCATGACCAAGCAAAATGACGGTGTCAGTCGCCGCAGTCTCCTGAAAGGCGGGGCGGCCGCGTCGGTCGCGCTCTCGACGCCCATGTTCTTCACGCGCGGGGCGCTGGCGCAGGACTTCCGGAACAACCCCGGCAACGCCAAGACGGTCAAGCTCGGCTTCAATGTGCCGCAGACAGGCGCCTATGCCGACGAAGGGGCCGACGAGTTGCGCGCTTACCAGCTTGCCGTCGAGCATCTGAACGGCGGTGG
>CAYGKX010000336.1:0-4976 GCA_964350225.1 uncultured Rhodospirillaceae bacterium
AGATTCCGTAACCGGTTCGATATCCTCGCAATAATCTTTATTTGCTCAATGGTGGGCGTCCTGACAGTCACCCCGACCTTCGCTAAGGGGATGCAGGTAGAGGTCGCCCGCGCGATCACCTTCTTAGCGACACCGGTTGGCATTTTTCTTATCGCAATGTCGCACGGCGCGTTCTCTTGGATGACGGCGAGTGCATGCGGGTCTCGGAACCGTCTGCTGCCAGTTCCCGCGAGAGGATGGCGCCTCTTGGCTGGGCTTGCTGCACAGCGAGTTGGGATACTATCCGCCATGTACACCGTCAGCGCCTTCTGGATCGGCCTGATTGGTATTCCACTGCATTGGACGTTGACCCGCCTCTTCGCCCCCTAATCGCGCAGAGCCTTCTTGTCGATCTTGCCGACCGGAGTCTTGGGGATGTCGTCGACGATCTCGATCAGCGTCGGCACCTTGTATTTCGCGAGGTTCGCGCGGCAGTGGTCGAGGAGGGCTTCCTCGTCAGCTTGCGTGCCCGGCGCAAGGGTCACGACGGCGCGGACGATCTCGCCCCGGTAAGTGTCCGGAACGCCGACCACCGCCGCTTCCCGGACCGCCGGGTGGAGGTAGAGGACGTCCTCCACCTCGCGCGGGAAGACGTTGTAGCCGGAGACGATCACCATCTCCTTCTTCCGGTCGCGGATGTAGAGATAGCCGTCGTCGTCGAATTCCCCGATGTCGCCGGTATAGAGCCAGCCGTCGCGAAGCGCCGCGGCCGTCTCCTCCGGCCGCTTGCGGTAGCCTTGCATGACCTGCGGACCGCGAACGCGGATCTCACCCTGTTCGCCGGTCGGCAGCACGGTCGTGCCGGCGTCGAGGTCGACGATCTCGACCTCCGTCTCCGGCAGGACAACGCCGACCGAGCCCGGCTTCCGCACACCGTCGAGCGGATTGTAGGAGACGACCGGTCCCGCCTCGGACTGGCCGTAGCCCTCGACAACCGGACTGCCCGTCGCGGCTTCCCACTTGCGCAGGATTTCCGCCGGCAGGGCGGAAGAGCCGGAATAGCAGTAGGCGAGCGACGACAGGTCGGCTCCCGCGAACCCTTCGTACGCGAGAAGCCCGGAGAAGATCGTGGGGCTGCCGGCGAAGACCGTAATGCTCTCCCCGGCGATCGTCTCGAGCACGTCCTGCGGGTGATAGCGCGGTAGGATGACCAGGGTGCCGCGGGCGTAGGCCATCGTATGGAGACAGACATGGGAGGCATAGACGTGGAAGAGCGGCATGACGCACAGCATCCGCTCCGTCTCCTCCCGCGCCGGGACCAGCGCCTCCCGCTGGGCGATATTGGTCGCGATCGCCCGGTGGGTCAGGTCGACGCCCTTCGAGCGGCCGGTCGTGCCGCCCGTGAATTGCAGGGTCGCGAGGCTGTCGGGATCTGGCAGCGGCAGCGCGCCGTCGAGGGTCGCATCGCTTCGCCACCGGGTCAGGCGTGTCCCTTCCGGCGCGATCTCGAACAGGTGACGGATGCCGTGGCGATCCGCGGCCGACCTCACCGCTTCCGCGACCGCGCTGTCGAACAGGATCGCCGTGACGTCCGCATCCTCGAGGATCTGGTCGATCTCCCGCGCGGTGTAGATGGGATTGAGCGGCACCACCTGGGCGCTGGCGGCATGAACGCCGAAATAGGCGACGCAGATGTCGACCGAGTTGCCCATGACGAGCGCGACCCGCTGACCCGCCGCCCCGATCTCCGCCAGCTCGCGCGCGAGGCCGGCGGCGCAACGGGCGTATTCCCTGTAGGTCAGCCTGTCGCCGCCCACGACCAGCGCTTCGCGGTCCGGCGCCCGCTTGGCGGCCTCCGACAGCATGTGAACGACCGTTGGAAAGTGCCGGCCGATGGCTCCCGTCGCGCCCTTCACGGCCTCAGGCGGCCTCGTCGGGACGCTCGCGCCGTCGGGTCATGCGTTCGGCCAGCTTGGGCGCAGTGCCCGGGCGGCTCCAGGGGCAGACCGCGATGCAGATGCCGCAGCCGAAATTGTCGGCGAAATAGGGCATGCAGCGGTCGAAATCGACATACCATTTATCCACGCCGCGCACCGTGTGCTTTTCGTGCGTGATGGCCATCGGCGGACAGGCATTGGCGCAGACCTGGCAGCTGGCGCAGAAATCATCGGCGCCGAAGCTGTCGGGCGCGTCGGGGACGAGCGGCAAGGAGGTGACAACACCGGCCAGACGAAAGGAGGAACCGAACCGGCGATTGATGATCGAGCCGTGCTTGCCCAGTTCCCCGAACCCCGCCGCGAGCGCCGCGGGGATCAGGTTGATCGGGCCTGCGCCGGGCCCCCCATGACCGTGCGCCGAATGCCCGCGTGCCCGGATCCAGTTTTGCAGGGCATGGGCCGCGCGGTTGCCGCGGTTATACTGGGTCGCGACCTCCAATGCCGCCGTCGGCTCCGGCGCCGTCTTGAGGTTGGAGTGGTCCATGTAGACCCCCAGGACGACGACCCATGGGTCGGTGACCGTGAAGCCCTCGAACACCCAGTTCTGGTCGACCGGCGCGATGGCGACGAGATCGGCCTCGTTGGCGAGGGCGAATTCCTTCACCCGGGCAGTCCAGTTGTCCGGCGCGTCCTCTTCCTGTGCTTCGGCCACCGGGATGCCTCGGTCGCGCCGCTCCGGCGTGTTGAAGATGCCGGCCAGCAGCGGATGGGTTTCGTAGCTGTCGTTGACATGCTGCTGCACCCGGCCGTGGGCGATGCGGTCCGGCCGGTGCCACATGACCGGTGTCGGCTGCCGCCGCTCGGTCTCGCCGAGACCGTTCACATCGTTGCCGGACACCTCCGGCATGAGTTCGGCGATATGCGCCGGCGGGCGCCATTCGGGCAGTTTTCTGGTGGCCATGATCGGGTGCCTGGTCCTGTGCGTCGGGCGGAGGGCTGGAGCGCAGCGCCGGGAGTCTTGACCCGGCACTGCCTGCAAGTCAATCCGCCCTCCCGGTCAAATGCCAGGTCCGGCGCGTCTTTCTAGTAGCGGTAGAAGATGCCTGCCCCGATGAAGAACTGATCGGCGCTGCCCCCATCCTTGACGATCGGACTGTCCGACGCGTTGCCGACCAATCGAGCATAGCGACCGCGCACCAGAACGCCCCAATGTTCGGCGAAGGACATGGTGAGGGCGATCGACGTGCCAAAGTCGCGAAATCCCGAGGTCGCCTTGTAGGTGGGGAAATAGGTTCTTTCCGCGTCCGCCTGCGTTACCGAGAAGTAGGTCCGCATGTAGGGGCCGCTCGCCCAGTTCGCGAAAACGTTGGCCTGGATATAGAAGGCGATGAGGAAGCGGCGGGTATACTGCAGCCGGGTCCGGATGATGGTCCCGTCATGGCCGCCGCCGACGCCCTGGTAGACCGCCAGACGCAGCGCGAGTTTCTCGTTCGGGCCCGGCAGCTTGTAGGTCCCCTCGACGAAGCCGCCGAGTTCCGCCGACGGATTGATGTCATGGATCCCGTCGATATGGGGGCTGTCGCTGGAATCCCGGCCCGTATCCACGCGCACAACGGGGCCGAACTTGATCCAGTCGTTCCGGTAGATGTTGAAGCCGAGCGTCCGGCCGCGGAGCCAGAGGCGGTCGCGCCAGTTCAGGTCGACGATCGGCATGGGGCCGAAGTCGTAGCGCTTTCCGCCCAGATATTCCGGCGCGGAGAAAAAGCCGATGCCGACCACCAGCTTCAATGGCTGGATGGCATATTCCCGGGCCTTTTCGTCGGCTTTCCGTTTGAGCCGTTCGTAGGGGGAGGGTTCGTTCTCGTCGTCGGACGGCTGGCCGAAAATGAGGGGTGGCAAGCCTTGGGCGTGCGGCGGCGTCGAAACGGCGAAGGGCGAAAGGATGGCCGCCAGTCCGGCAACCGCAAGCGTACGGGAGCGTGCCCCCATATGTCGGTCTCCTGAAAGCGCCTCGTAGAGGCCGGGACATCAACGGCCCGCAAGACAGGATACCGCACCTGCGGGGCGGGGCGTCTAGCTCAAAACGCGATGGAAGAGCTTCGGTTCCCCGCCCGGCGCCGCGCCCCGTTACCCGTCGACGTCGGCGGCGACCTTGAGACTGACGATCTTGTCCGGGTTCGCCGGCGGCTCGCCCGGAGTGATCGCGTCGACCAGTTCCATGCCTTCGACGACTTCGCCCCAGACGGTGTACTGGCCGTTCAGGTGCGGCGTGTCGCCGAAGCAGATGAAGAACTGGCTGTTGGCGCTATTGGGGTCGGCGGTGCGCGCGGCGCCGATCGTACCCCGCTTGAACGGCGCGGCGGAGAATTCGGCCGGCAGGTTGCCCAGATCGGATCCGCCCGTGCCTGTCCCGGTCGGGTCGCCGGACTGGGCCATGAAGCCGGGGATCACGCGGTGGAAGACAATGCCGTCGTAGAAATTGCGCCGCGCCAGTTCCTTGGCGCGCTCCACATGTTTCGGCGCGACGTCCGGCATCAGCCGGATGACGGCACGGCCGCCGGCCAGTTCGAGGTAAAGCGTGTTTTCGGGATCGAGAGTGTCGGTCATCGCTGTCGCTGCCGTGGATTGTGTCTGTTGGGGATTATGTCTTTTGCGGAGCCGCGGCCGGACAAGGGGTCCGGGGCGCACCAAGGGGCCGGCACCCTATCCCGGCGGCACAGGCGAGTCGAGCGCCGGCGGTTGTCGACGGTTCCGGGAGAGCCCGCCGGAACCGGAAGGTGAGTGGTGCGTTGAAGGCCCCGACCACATTCGAAACCGGTGCCGGTTCGGCGCCACGGCCAGCAACTTATAAAGGAAACGACCGTGTCCACGATCTATCAGGAAATCAAGCGCGACCACGACAAGCATCGGAAGCTTCTCGACGATCTCGACCGGACCCAGGGGGCGAGCGAGGCGCGCGAGGCTCTCTTTCGCGAAGTGAAGCAGGAAGTTGAGGCCCATACCGCGGCCGAGGAGCAGACGTTTTATGCGACCCTGATCGCCAAGCCCGATGGCCAGCCC
>CAYGKX010000337.1:0-4972 GCA_964350225.1 uncultured Rhodospirillaceae bacterium
AATCGCCTTCGGTCAGCGCCCGCAACTCGACCCGGATCGGCAGACGGCCCTGAAGCTCGGGCAGCAGGTCCGAGGGTTTGGCGATGTCGAGCGCGCGGACGAGCTTCGAGACCGACCGTGGATACCAGGCCCCGCCCTTGATCGACGCGTCGTCGGCGCGGACCAGCACCTCCTTGCCGCCGACGATGCCGATACCGGAGACGATCCCCCCGCCCGGCACCTCTCCGTCATAGTCCTGACAGGCCGCGAGGGTGGAGAGTTCGAGAAAGGGCGTACCTGGGTCCAAGAGAAGGTCGATCCGGTCGCGGACGAAGAGCTTGTCCTGGCGCGCCAGCCGCTCACGGTCCCGTTCCGGCCGCTCGAACCGGGCGGCCTCCTGACGGGCCTTCAGCTCCGCCGCCTGGGCCGCGTTATGGGCTCGGTTGGCGCGAAAGGCCTCGGACGTCGTGTCCAGATGCGACGTGATGCGGCGCATGATCCCCCCTGTCAGCCCCTCTTGCGGGCATTCGCCCGGAGCCGGTCGTTGGCGTCATCCCGGCGCGTCGGCGTCCCGTTGTCAAGCCATCCGGCGCGGGGCATAAAGGCAGGACGCGAGGGAGGAAAAAACAGATGATCCTGGAATATTCGGTCGATAGCGACGGCGTCTGCACCCTGACCTGGAATGTCGAGGGGCGCCCGGTCAATGTCATGAACAGCGACACGATGGCGGCTTTCGAGGAAGCGATCGACCGGGCGCTGGCGGACGAGACGGTCAAGGGCGTCGTCGTCGCCTCGGCCAAGGCCGATTTCGTCGCGGGCGCCGACCTCGACCAGATGCTGACGGACCGCTCCGCCGAGGAACTGATGGCCGAGTTTTCCACCCTCGACCGGGTCACACGGAAGATGGAGCGCGGGGTCGACCCGAAGGGCAAGAGCCCGATCAAGCCTTTCTGCGCGGCAATCAACGGCCATGCGCTGGGCGGCGGATTCGAGATCGCGCTGGGCTGCCACCGGCGCATCGCGGCCGACAACCCCAAGACCCGCGTCGGCCTGCCGGAGGTGAAACTGGGCCTGCTGCCCGGTGGCGGCGGCACCCAGCGGATCGGCCGCATGCTCGGCATCCAGAAGGCGTTGGAGATGCTGCTCGACGGCCGGCACTACCCGGTCGCAAAGGCCCTCGAGATGGGGATCGTCGACGAGATTGTGCCGCCGGATGAGCTACTGGCCGCCGCGAAGGCCTGGGTCCTCGCCAATCCCGACGCGACCCAGCCTTGGGACCGGAAAGGTTTCCGCGTCCCGGGACCGGGGGTGCAAAGCCAGGGCGGCCTCATGACCTTCCTCGGCGCGAACGCCATGACGCGCGCGAAAACGCTCGGCAACTGGCCTGCGGCGCAGGCAATTTTGTCCTGCGTTTACGAAGGCTTGCAGCTTGACATCGACACAGGACTTCGGCTTGAGAGCCGCTACCTGACCCAGATGGTTCTCGACAAGCGGACCAAGAACATCATCCGCACGACCTTCTTCGCCATGGGCGACGCCCGGAAGGCGAAAAACCGGCCGCGGGACGTGCCGAAAGCGACCTATGGCAAGGTCGGTATCCTGGGCGCGGGAATGATGGGTGCGGGCATCACCTATGTCACGGCACGGGCCGGCATCGACGTCGCACTCCTCGATACGACGGACGAGCTCGCGGCGAAGGGTAAGAGAAAGAGCGAGGAACTGGTCGCCCAGCAGGTCTCCAAGGGGCGGATGGCGGAGGACACGGGCAGTGCCCTGCTCGACCGCATTGCGCCGACGACCGATTTTGCGGACCTCGCCGGGTCCGACCTCGTGATCGAGGCGGTGATCGAGAACCGCGACGTGAAAGCCGACGTCACGAAAAAGACCGAGGCGGTGCTGGCGCCAGAGGCGATCTTCGCCTCCAACACGTCCACCCTGCCGATCACCGGACTCGCGACGGCAAGCGAGCGGCCGGCAAATTTCATCGGCCTGCATTTCTTCTCGCCGGTCCACCGCATGCCGCTGGTGGAAGTGATCCGGGCCGAGAAGACATCCGACGAGACGCTCGCCCGGGCGCTCGATTATGTGCTCGCCATTGGCATGACTCCCATCGTCGTGAACGACAGCCGCGGTTTCTACACCAGCCGCGTCTTCTCGACCTTCGTCCTCGAGGGCTTCGCCATGCTGCGCGAGGGGGTCAAACCGGCGCTGATCGAAAATGCGGCGAAGCTCGCGGGCATGCCCGTTGGACCCTTGGACGTGACCGACGCCGGCTCCCTCAGCCTCTTCTGGCACATTCTGCAGCAGAGCCATAAGGACCTGGGCGACAAGCACGTCACCCACCCGGGCGAGCAGGTCATCGAATATTTTGTCGAGACCCTCGATCGGCCGGGCAAGAAGGCGGGCAAGGGCTTCTACGAATATCCCGCCGACGGGCCGAAGCGCCTGTGGCCGGAAATCAACGCCCACTACCCGCTCCTCAACGACCAGCCGGATGTCGAAGAGGTCAAGAAGCGCTTCCTCCACATCCAGTCGCTCGAGACCGTCCGCTGCTTCGACGAGGGTGTCGTGACGACCCGCCAGGACGCCGATGTCGGGTCGGTCCTCGGCTGGGGCTTCCCGCTCTATACCGGCGGGACGGCATCCTATGTGCGGCTCGTAGGCGCCGAGACGATGGAGGAGGACTGCAAGGCGCTCGCCGGGAAGCATGGCGAACGCTTCCAGCCCCCTGCGAATTTCCAGGAGATCGCCGAACGGATCGAAACCGCGGCTTGACCGCGTTGCCGGTCTGGCAGATCGTTTCGCGCGATGCATCTCCAGCGAAATATCGGCCTGCTCGGGCTTACCTTCATTGCCGTGAGCGGCGTAATCGGGTCCGGCTGGCTGTTCGCGCCGCTGCTGGCCGCCAAGATGGCAGGCGGGGCCGCCGTCGTGGCCTGGTTGATCGCGGCCGTCCTGATGCTGGTGATCGCCCTCACATTTGCAGAAGTCGCGGCCATCATCCCGGCGGCGGGCGGCATCGCCGCGATCCCCTATGCCAGCCACGGGACCGTCACGTCGATGCTGATCGGCTGGTCTGCCTGGATCGGCTACCTCTGCATGGCGCCCATCGAGACCCAGGTCACGCTGAAATACCTGTATCTGCTGTTTCCCCGGCTTTACGACCCCGATAGCGCCGACAGCCTGTCCTTGATCGGTCACGTCGTCGCCGCGGGTCTGCTCGCGATCTTCCTCGTCATCAACATCTTCGGCGTCCGCCTGTTCACGCGGATCAATGAGACGATCACCTGGTTCAAGATCGTGGTCCCGATAGGATTCTCCGCGATCGTCCTCGCGACCGCCTTCGAGCCCGCGAACTTCACCAGCCATGGCGGCTTCATGCCCTATGGGATCGAGGGCGTGATGATGGCGATCTCCTCTGGGGGCGTCGTATTCGCCTTGATCGGATTCCGTCACGCGATCGACCTCGCCGGTGAAGTCAAGAATCCGCAGCGGACGATCCCGCTGGCGCTGGGCCTGTCGATCGTGATCTGCGGCCTGATCTTCATCGCCGTACAGGTGGCGTTCATCGGCGCCGTGCCGTCCGCGTCGCTCTCAAACGGGTGGAGCGGCCTGACCTTCAAACACGATCTCGGGCCGATCGGCGCCATCGCAGCGGCGACAGGCATGTTGTGGCTGCTGACGGTCATCAATGCGTCCGCCGTCGTGTCGCCCTTTGGCGGCGGTCTCGTCACCACAGGATCGAACGCCCGGCTGGTCATGGCCCTGGCCAACAACGGCCTGTTGCCCACCGTCCTCCACCGGGTCTCGGTCGCCGGCGTCCCGTTCAACGCGCTCTTGCTGAATTTCCTGCTCGGAACCGCTGTACTGTTCCTGTTGCCGTTCACCGAGATCATGGAGCTTTGCGTTTCCGCCGTCGTCTTCTCGCTGGTCGCGGGCCCGATCGCCGTCGTTGCGCTGCGCCGGGAAGCGCCGGGTCTGCCACGCCATTTCCGGCTGCCCGCTGTCCTCCCCCTCGCCACCCTCGGGTTCGTCGCCGCCAGCGCCATCATTCTCTGGACGGGCTGGGACAGCATCTTCCGGCTCGGCATCACACTCGTCATCGGGGTCGGCGTGATCGCTGTCCGTCTAAGGATCGTCCCCCCGGAGAAGCGAGACATCGGCGCGGCAATCTGGTTGCTGCCCTATATCCTCCTGATCGGCGTGCTCGCCTGGCTCGGCAAGGCCGGCGGCGGCGCCGGCATCCTCCCCTTCGCCTGGCAACTGCTGGCCGTTGCGGCCCTGTCGCTGGGCTGCTTCGCGATGGCAATCCGCTCCCGGCTGGCGGGCGACAGGTTCCAGGCGGCCCTGACGGAGGTGCAGCAGGAGATCGAGGAAGAAAGCGGAGACGGCGGGGCGCCCAATGCCCATGCCTGACCGGCGGCACAACAGGGCGCGGCCGTGCGCCCTCTCCTCTGCGAGCCTTAGGGTCGAGAGCACGGGAGCCTGCGTCCATTGAGCGCGTCACCGGGGCATCTCCGGCGCGAGATCGGGTTGATCGGTCTCACCTTTATTGGCGTTGGCGGGATTCTGGGCTCCGGCTGGCTGTTTGCGCCCATGCTGGCCGCGCAGGCGACGGGGCCGGCCGCTATCCTCGCCTGGGTGATCGGCGGGGCGGTGATGCTTCTTCTCGCCCTGATCTTCGCCGAGATCTCGTCGATGTTGCCTGTTGCCGGCGGGATCGCAACGGTGCCCCTGCTCAGCCACGGCCGGACCTACTCCATGATCGTCGGATGGTCCGCCTGGGTCGCCTATTGCATCGCGGCGCCGATCGAGGTCGAGCTGATGCTCCGATACCTCGACGTCAACGTTCCGTGGATATTTTCGGGCGTCGCGTCCGGAGAGATCACCATCTGGGGCACGGCACTGGCCATCGTCCTGCTCGCAGCGATGGTTGCCCTCAACGCGATCGGGGTTGCAGTCTTCGCCCGGATCAACAGCACGATCACCTGGT
>CAYGKX010000338.1:0-4961 GCA_964350225.1 uncultured Rhodospirillaceae bacterium
CGTCCCAGTCACCGCTGGCGTCGAGCCACAGCGCCCGCAGCAGGCTGCTCAGGTCTTCGGGTGGGGCGGCTGCTTCGAGGCTGCGCTGGAATTCATCGAGGGTCATGACGGTGGCGGTTCCGACTGGTCGGTCGTGAATATCCTAACCGTGCCGCGCGACGATGGGTTTGGCCGCGCGACCCGGCCTACGCGGTTACCTATGTCATGTCGCTGATCCAGGGGGAGGGACAGCAGCAATTCGGATACAGCTACCTCCGACCCTACGCCCGCTACGACTGGCGTTTCTTCTACACGGCGAACGTGTCCATCAAGCGCGGTTGCGTGGACGACTGGTCGGCGGACGGGTTCAGCACGGATTTTCGCTGTGCGGCCTTCGAGGACGGCGAGTTCGCGTGTCGCCTGGCGAAGAAATTGGGGTCGTTCCAGGTGCTCTACGCGCCCTCCTCCGTCGCGGAACACGATCATCACTACGATGTCGCCGGGTTCATCTCCCGCCAGTTCGCCGCGGGCATGATGGCGAACGTCCTGATCGGCAAACATCCGGAGACGACCGACCTGTTGCGCCTGGCTGAACTTTCGAACGCCATGACCGAGAGCGCGGATCGCGAGACGGGACACGACGACGCCGACCTGCTTGCCGTCATTGAGGGCATTTTCGCGGCCGCCCGGTTGCTCGAGCGCAATGGGCATCTCGGGTCCGCCGCCTGGCACAAGGCCTTCCTGAACGCTGTCTTCGAGTTGGCCTTCCTGCGCGGCTTCATATGGAATTTCCCCGGGGAGCGCGCGGATCGACCGGCCGGGTATCGTCACGCCCTCGACAGGTTCGACGCTCGCATGGCCCATGCCATGGAACTCGATGAATTGGCCACCGTCGCCCCGCTGACGGTCGCGCGCCGGCGGCTGGCCGCATCGGCGGCGCGGCGATGAGCCTGTCCCGGCCCGGCTGGGCAGACGCAGAGCCCAATGGGGAAAGCAGATGTTCTCGGTCCTGATCCCGTCCCACAATCACATTCTGTATCTGCCCGAAGCCATCCTGTCGGCCATGGAGCAGCGTCTGGTGGGCGAGATCCTCATCCTCGACGACGGGTCGACCGACGGATCCCGCGACCTTGTCCGGGACGTGGCGGGACGCCACGCGTCGCTTGTCCGGGATATCACTCCGGACCCAGCGGTCAACCGAGGCGCCCATGCTGCGTTGAACGGGCTCGTATCGGCGGCGCGTTTCGACTGGATCGCGATCCTCAATTCCGACGACCGTTTCGCTCCGGGACGCTTCGAAGCCGTCCGCAACCGGTTGCGCCTGGACGACTTCGATTTCTGTTTCGGCGACATCGCCATCCTCGACGCCACCTCGACGGTCAGGAGCCGGAAGCGCGCCTTCCGCGACCCGCAATTCGCCTTTCCCCCGGAAGAGCGCCTGCTGGCAACGGACCGGAGGGGCCTCTTTGCCCGCCTGTTGTGCCAGAACTACATGGCGACGACGTCCAACATGGTCTTCACGAGGAAACTCTGGGCCCGGGTGGGCGGATTTCGGGCCTTCCGATATGTCCACGACTGGGACTTCGCGCTCCGATGCACTTACCTGGGGCAACCGGCCTACATACCGGAGTGCCTGACCTGCTACCGGCGGCACGAAGCCAACACGATCAAGGAAGCGCGTGCGCGCCAGGACGAGGAAGTGAGCGAACTCTTCGAGGCGCTCGAGCACGACTTGGGGAACGCGGTGTTCGACGGCCTTCGACCCTATCTCGACGCCAACGAGTATCTCCGCAACGGCGGCCACGCATAACCGGGCCGCCTCGTCCGGGCGACGTGTCATGTTTCGTTAAGACTGCCGCCGCCACGATAGCGACGGAAATCGGGGTACTCCGGGAACGTATGGATGAAGCTGACGCGACGGGAGTTCGTGACGTGGGCCACGGTGAGTGGAATAGCGCTCGGCGTGTCTCGTCTCGCAACAGCGGCCCCGCGCGATTTCCACACCCGCGAGGCCCTGCCGGGACGCGAGGGCTGGAACCCGGCCGCACAGGGGGCGGGCCGCATCGACGGCGTCGCCAAGGTCACGGGCGCGAAACTGTTCGTTTCCGATTTCCGCGCGGCGGACATGCCCGGCTGGCCGGGGACGACCTCGCATGCCCTCCTGTTGCGCACCGACACTGCGACCCGCAGTTACGAAGGGCTCGATCTCTCCGGCCTTTCAAGGGAGGCCAGGCCGTCCGTCGTCGTGACGGCGGCCGATCTTGATCGCACGGGCGTACGGGTCCCGGAATTTTATGCTGGAAACCTGTTATGCCCGGTCGGCGAGACCCCGCTTTATCTGGGACAGCCAGCCGCGCTTCTGATCTTCGGGACATTCGAGGCCTATCGCCGGGCCCGTCTGGAACTGCGCGGTCGGCAGGTGCTGAAATATGGCAAGACGACCGGCCCGGTGAAGCCGCCGAATTATGGCGCCTATCGCTTCACCCGGATCGCCGGCGCCAAGCCGGGCGCGCCCGATGTCTATGCCCCGATCGACGCGGGATGGATCAGCCCCAGCCACATCGATCCCGGCGGCCGGCCGGTCTGGCGGCCGAAGAAGGACGACCCCGCTTATCTTAGGGGCGCGGTCTTCGGAGAGGATATTCGCAAGGGCCTCGACACCGCCGGTCCCGACAGTTTCGTCCTGGAAAGCGCGTTCGAGACCCAGTCGATCGACCCTGTGTTCCTGGAGCCCGAATGCGGGCTTGGCTGGTACAACCGGGACGGCGGGGGCCTCGATCTCGTCCTCGGGGTCCAGTCTCCCTATGAGGCGGCGACAGCGATCGCCGAACTCCTGGGCGAGGCGAAAGCCCCTCATAAGCCGGCGCGCATCCACACCCAGTTCGCCTATGTCGGAGGCGGGTTCGGCGGCCGCGATCACACCCCCTTCCCGCTTTACGTCGCGCTGGCCGCGGTCTTCTTCCCGGGCCGGCCGGTCCGGCTCGCTCAGGACCGCTACCAGCAGTTCCAGGGCGGCATCAAGCGCCACGCCTTCAAGATAAAGAGCCGGATCGGCATCGACCGGAAGACCGGCAGGATGTTCGCCTTCGCCGCCGATCATGCACTCGACGGCGGCGGGCTCGCGAACTATTCCGCCAGCGTCGCGGCAGTGGGTGCGACAGCGGCGATCGGGATCTACGACATCCCGAAGGTGGATGTGACGACGGTTGCCTATCACTCCCGCGGCGTCCCCGCCGGCTCGATGCGGGGCTATGGCACCCTCCAGACAAATTCCGCGCTCGAGGTCCTCGTCGACGAGGCGGCGGCTGCCCTGTCGATCGACCCGATCGACTTCCGCCGGCGCAATATGCTGCGGATCGGCGGGCGGACGATGACCGGCAATCCCTATACCGTGTCCGTCAGAACGCCGGAAATCCTGGACAAGCTGGAGAAACACCCAATCTGGCGCGATCGTGCCGGCGCCCGGTCGCGGGCCCGACCAGGGATTTCCGTCGGCACCGGTATCGCTTGCTGTACCAAGGATTTCGGCTCCGGCGCCGACTGCTCGCTGGGTGTCGTCACCATGGACGAAACCGGCCGGATCGCCATTGAGGCCGACGCCACCGAGATGGGGAACGGCATCGGGACGGCGCTCGCCAACCGCGTCGCGAACCAGCTTGGCGCGGTCGCGGACGAGGTGACGGTCGCGCGGATCGATCGGTACGCGCCGCTGGGCCTGGTCACCTCGGGCAACCCCTACACGATGACCCAGGCAGAGCAGGACGTGGCGGCGAAGAACCCCCGCTGGGTGCCCGCGATCAGTTCGGCCACCAGTTCTTCCATCGGCGCGGCGGTCGGCACGCAGGCCGCGATGCAGGCCGCCAACGTCATCTACCGGTTCGGTTTATGGCCGGCCGCGCTGGAATTGTGGGGCATCGGCCCCAGCGACCCGCGGAGGATCACCTGGCGCGAAGGCTTCTGGGACGAGGGGCACTTGGTCGTGTCCGGCCTGCCGCCGCTGCCGCTGCCGGCGCTCGCCGCGAAGGCCCATGCGCGGAAAGGCGTCACCGGCGCGATGGCCCATGCCTTTTCCCGCTGGGCCTGGTCGAGCGCAACATTCCCACTCGACGACGAGCAGTGGCAGTTGGATGTCGACGCCCTCGCCGTTCGCAGGGGCGGCGGCGGGTTCGAGCGCATCGACCGTACCGCTGTCGCCTTTCCGCCCACCGACTACAACCGCATCGGAACCGCCTTCACGACATGCTGCGGGTCCCTCGTGCGCGTCGAGGTCGACCGCACCACGGGCGCCGTCCGTGTCACGGAAGGCTATACCGTTCTCGAATGCGGGCACCCCCTCGTGCCCGAGGTCGTGCGCGGCCAGGCCCAGGGCGCGTTCGCCATGGCAATCGGCTACACGCTCCTCGAACATCTGCCGCCCTACGAGGACGGGCCCGGCAATGGCAAATGGAACCTGGGCGACTATATCCTCGCGCGCGGGTCCGACATGCCCCTGCACAATCTGGAGGTCGAGATCCTGCCGAGACTGTCGCCGAAAGAGCCACCCAAGGGCATGGCCGAGGTTGTCATGCTGCCGGTCGTCCCGGCCATCCTGAACGCCATCCACGACGCTACCGGCAAACGCTTTGCGACCCTGCCGGTGACCCGCGACACGATCAGGAGGGCCCTGCGGTGACGGTTCTGTCGGTCAAGATCAACGGCCAGGCCCACGGTCCGACGGAGATACCGGACGACCTGACGATGAACGATTATCTGCGCGAATATCTGGGCATGACCGGCACCAAGTTCGCCTGCGGCGCGGCGCAATGCCTGAGCTGCGCGGTGATCGTCGACGGGCCCGACGGGACCAGCCATACGAGCCCGACCTGCATGGTCGCGGCGGCCCATTTCAACGGAAAGAGCATCCGGACGGTCGAGGGCCACGCGCGAGACGGCAAGCTGACCCCGCTTCAGAAGGCGTTCGTGGAGCATTTTGCCTTCCAGTG
>CAYGKX010000339.1:0-1079 GCA_964350225.1 uncultured Rhodospirillaceae bacterium
ATGTGTTTCGCCGGGCCCAGAAGCGGGCCTTGCACGCGCGCGACCTGTACCGCGATCCGGAGCGCCCCGGCGTCCGCTACGACGACATCTGGGGCGGCTGATCTCCCGACATCTACCGGCATCTACCGGCATAGGCCCGATGCCAGACCACGGAGACTGAGATGGATATCGTGTTCATCGTTATCGCCACGGTCGGCGGCTTGCTAACCCTTGCGTCGCTGATCGCCGGCCTGTTCGGCATGTCGACCGGCGGTGCTTTCAACCGGAAATATGCAAACAGCCTGATGCGCGGGCGGCTCCTCTTTCAGACGGTGACGGTATTCGCCCTTTTCGCGCTGTTCGGCACCTGACCCCGGGCAGGACGGAGACCGTCTTGGACTCGCTCAGGCCAGGCTACACGGCGTTGGTGGTCGGTGCCTCCGGCGGCATCGGAGGCGCTATTGCAGCGCGGCTTCGGTCCGACCCGCGTTGCGCGACGACCGCCACGCTCGATCGCCGGACCGTGCCCGCTTTCGACCTGCGGAACGAAGACAGCGTGCGAGATGCCTGCGATCGTCTGACCGCCGGCATAGACGATCTGGACCTCATCATCATCGCGACCGGAATTCTGGCGACGACGGAGGGGTCGCCCGAGAAGAGCCTGCGTCAGGTAACGGCCGATGAGATGCTGGATGTGCTGGCCGTAAACGCTGTGGGACCCGCCCTCTTGATCAAGCATCTCTCGCCCCTCATGCCGCGTGGCCGCAAGAGCATCCTTGCAGCACTGTCGGCCAGGGTCGGATCAATCGGCGACAATGGGCTCGGTGGCTGGTTGTCCTACCGGACCTCAAAGGCGGCGCTGAACCAGGTCATACGAACGGCGTCGATCGAACTCGGACGAACCCGTCCTGAAGCGGTCTGTGTCGCCCTGCATCCGGGAACGATCGAAACCGGCCTCAGCGCGCGCTACGCCAGGGGACGCTATACCTTCCCGGCGGACGACTGCGCTGCCAGGCTTCTCCGTGTCCTCGACGATATCGATCGAGACGGCACGGGCACCTTCCTCGACTATTCCGGCCGCGCCATTCCCTGGTAGCCCC
>CAYGKX010000339.1:1089-4958 GCA_964350225.1 uncultured Rhodospirillaceae bacterium
GCCGTCGTCCCGGGAGCCGGACCCTTCAGACACCCGCAGCCACTGTCTCCAGGCACAGCGCGATACGTGCCTCGCGGTCCTCGCTGTCCTCGCCGCGGTCGACCATCCCTTCCGTGAAGATCAGGCCAAGATAGAAGCTCGCGCGCAGCGCGGCCTCGGCGTCGCCGCAGCCCAGGTCGCGGAACACGTCCTCCAGATAGACCGTCCGGCGGGCGTCGATGGCGTTGACCGAGGTCTGCGCCATGCGGTGGCGGCGCGCCCAGCTTCGGATCGCGAGTTCCGGTCCGCCCGGTTCCAGCTCCGGCAGGAGGGCATAGAAAATCTCCCGCAGCTTCTCCGCCGGCGTCGCCTGGCGGGCGTGCAGGGCGAACAGCGCGTCGACCTGCCCCAGTTCCCAATATTCGATCAGGGCGTCGAGGAAGCCGCCGCGATCGCCGAATTCCTTGGCGAAGGCGGACTTCGTCCCGCCCACCCGACGCATCAGGCTTTCGACGACGAGGCCGTCCGCCCCGGTCTCGGCGATCATCTCCAGGCCGGCGTCGAGCCAGTCCTCCCGCGCGAGGTTGCCCCCGCGCGCGCGTCGCTTGCCCGGCGCCGCCGCCGGCTTCTTCGGCTCGTCGGTTGTCGCGGTCATGTGCTACTCCCCGGAGAATGGTGCGGCACGGTGACCGCTCTGACAAGCCCGCGCTGGCAGAGGGTACCGAAGGGGGCGTCGACAGGGGCGCGTTGACCTAGGTCATGGCCGAATGGATGTCGCGTGTGCATCCTTCACAACATGAGCGACAGTCCGCCCCCACCCGACATCCGTCTCGACGCGCTGATGCCGCCGGAGATCGCGCGTCAATGCGAGGAAATCGGCGCGGCCAAGGCGGCGAAAGATGCGCTTTCGCTCAAGACCCTTGCGATCCTCGCCGGCGCCTTCATCGCCTTCGGCGCCGTCTTCATGACCGTCGCCGTGACGGGCGCGGGCGACGCGCCTTTCGGGCTGGTCCGCGTTCTCGGCGGCGTCGTCTTTTCTGTTGGCCTGATCCTGGTGGTGATCGGCGGGGCGGAACTCTTCACCGGTGACAATCTGATGGTGATGGCCTGGGCGAGCGGCCGCATCCGGCTGCGGAGCCTCCTGCGCGCCTGGGTGATCGTCTATTTCGGCAATCTCGTCGGAGCGGTCGGGACGGCGATCCTCGTCTTCCTCGCCGGGCACTACATGCTGGGGGGAGCTGCGGTCGGTAAGACGGCCCTGTCCGTGGCGAGCGCCAAGGCACAACTGCCGGCCTTCGAGGCCTTCTTCCTGGGCATCCTCTGCAACGTCCTCGTCTGTCTTGCCGTCTGGATGACTTTCGCGGCGCGCACCGTTTCCGGCAAGGTCGCGGTCATCGTCCCGCCCATCGCCGCCTTTGTCGCCGCCGGTTTCGAACATTCGATCGCCAACATGTATTTCCTGCCGGCGGGGCTGCTGATCCAGAATTTCGCGCCCAACGGCTTCTGGCAGGCGGCTGGGACGACCGCCGCCGCCTATGCGGGCCTCACCGAACTGGGCGCGCTGCGCAATCTCCTCGTCGTGACCGCCGGCAACATCGTCGGCGGCGGCATCTTCGTCGGCGCGGTCTATTGGTTCGTCTATCTGCGCAAGCGCTAGGTCTTGAAGACGGACAGGAGCAGCGCGACGGTGACCCAGGCGATGCCGGTCGAGACCAGCACGGCGGAGGCCGCGCGGGCGACATAGGTGTCGTAGGTGCGGGCGAGGATGAAGACGTTCACGCCCACGGGCATCGCCGCATTGACCGTCGCGACCGCCGCCCATAGAGGGTCTAGCGCGAAGACATAGGTCGACATGACAAAGACGGTCAGCGGCAGAAGAGCGAGTTTGAGCAGGATCGCGACCGACACCTCGCGCAGATCGCCGCCCAACTTGTAGGCGGTGAGCGAGGCCCCGACCGCGAAGAGGGCCGCCGGCGGTCCAGCGCCGCCGACGAAGGCGGTCAGCCGGTCGACCACGACCGGCAGGTCGAGCCCGGTCATGCCGTAGCCCAGGCCCAGGATCATGGCGGCGATGATCGGGTTCTTGAGAAGCGAGAGGCTGGTCGCGGCAAGGGTTTCCTGCCAGCGCCCTCCCTGGCCGCGATGGACTTCGATCATCACCGTCGGCAGCGTGATGAGGAGGATGGGATGGATGCTGAGGATGATGAGGAGCGGCAGCAGTCCCTTCTCGCCGAACGCGGCGTAGTTCACCGGCAGTCCGACGAGCGCCGTGTTCGAGAAGACCCCCGCCATCCCCAGCATCGACTGATCGGCGAGGTGCGTTCGGAACACGTACCGGCCGAGCGCCACGCCGACCGCGAAGACCAGCGCGACCGAACCGTAATAGGCGAGCAGAATGGAGAGATCGAAATTCTCAGGCCGGTCGAGCCGTGCCATCGCCCGGAACAGGAGGCAGGGCATCGCAATGTAGAAAACGAAATTCGTCAGCCCCTTCACGCCCTCATCGCTGAACAGCCGGGTCCGGCCGATCAGATAGCCGAGGAGGATCAGCCCGAAGACGGGCAGGACGATGGTGACGGTCGTGTCCATGCAACGCGTGGCGGCAACGCCGAAAGGCGCGGGGAAGCGGCGAATGCCGGGCGACGAACGACAAGCAACGATGACCCGGCGGCGGGTCCATATAACGCCCCGTGCCCTGCCGGGGGAAGGCCGGGGGCCGCATGACCGGCTTGCCGCCCCCCGGCGCGGCACCTAGCCTGCCCGGATGAGCGTCCCTTCCGCGCCCGATCGTGAGAACCCTTTGATAGACGCCGCCTTGCGCGAGCTCTGGCGCAAGGACCTGCGCCGGCGGATCGCCGCGGCCGGCATCGCGTTCGACCCGGCGCCGTCCCGTTGCGATTTTTCCCTCGCCCCGGACCTGCCATCCGACCTCGCGGGATGGACGCGCAATCCCGTTATCTGGGACGGCGCCCATGACCACGGCGCGATCGACAACGGCCTCGCCGGTCCGGCCCGGGCTTTCGCGGCCGCCGCCGGCATCGACCCCGCCGCCGCCGTCGCCCACCCGATCACCGGCATGGCGCTGCCGCTGGTCCACGACAACACCTCTCGCGCCGCGCTTATGACCGGCCGGCCGACGCCGTCCCTGGCGGCTTTCGGCCTGTTCGTGCCGCCCGATCGCCAGGCGCGGGCATCGCGGTGGATCAACGCGGACCTGCGCGCCGCCGCCCGCGATCTCGCGCAGCGGCGCTTCTCCGTGCTGCGCGGCCTGCTGACACCTGGTCATCTCGCCGCGATCCGCGCCTATGTCCGCGCCCTCCGGCACGGCGGGCTGATGCGGCCGGGCGACAGCCAGGTGCCTCGGCGGCCCGTACTCTCCGACGAGCCCGTCATGCACGGCCTTCACGGATTGCTGTCCCCCCTGATCGCCCGCGTGGTGGGCACGGCCGTCATGCCCACCTATGCCTACCTCGCCACCTATGCCGACGGGGCGGACCTGCCGGCCCATCTCGACCGGCCGCAGTGCCGCTGGAACATGTCCCTCGCCCTCGACCAGACGCCGGACCTGCGCCTCGAGGAGACCTGGCCGATCTATGTCCAGCCGGAGGATCGGGCGATCGCCATCCATCTGATGCCGGGCGATGCCGTCATCTATTCCGGTACCGACATCGTCCACGGAAGGCGCCTGCTGCCGGAGGGCCAGACCGCGACCCTCTGTTTCTTCCATTTCGTCGAACCGGGCTTCGAGGGGCGGATGCGGTAGGACGGGCGGTCAAAAGACAGCCCCGCCTTGCCCTCCCCCCCTTCAGGGGGAGAGAGAAATACTCGTCCTGGATCGATCTCTCCACGCCGGCCTCTTGCGCGGCGGCCTTGGCGCTACACATTGCAGA
>CAYGKX010000340.1:0-282 GCA_964350225.1 uncultured Rhodospirillaceae bacterium
CAGATCAAGCTCCTGAAGGACGGTGTGGCGGATATCGCCTTCATCATTCCCGCCTACAATCCGGGCCTCTTCCCGGACAACAAGATTTCGGAGTTGCCGAACCTGATCGCGAGCGCGACCGAAGGCTCGATCGCCTTCTGGCGCCTGTACAAGGCGGGGTTGCTCCGTGGCTACGGCGACTTCGAGGTTTTCGCGCTCGTCACGACCTCGCCCTATCTGATCCATTCGAACCGTCCGGTCCGCAAGACCGGAGACCTGCGCGGACTGAAGGTACGTGCGGCA
>CAYGKX010000340.1:292-3444 GCA_964350225.1 uncultured Rhodospirillaceae bacterium
CAGCTGCATCCAGGCGCTGGGTGCCGTCCCGGTCGGCATGCGGGTCAGCAAGATCGACGAAAGTCTCGCGCGCGGGGTGATCGATGCGACGCCGATGCATTATGCCGCTCTACACGCCTTCGGCATCGCCGGCGCGACGAAATATCACTACGAGAACCGGCTGGGAGCGATACCCTTTGGCTTCGTCATGACGAAGGAACGGTTCGCCAAACTGCCCGAGAAGGTCCAGGCGGCCATGCGGAAGCATGCGGGCGAGATCCTGTCCCGGCAATTCGGCAAAGCCATGGATGCGGAGAATGCGCGCCTGCGCGCCGCGACCCTCAAGGACAAGAAGCAGTCGATCGTGGTACCGACGGCGGAAGACAGGGCAGCCTGGGACAAGCTGCTGACGAAATGCCGGCAGGCCTGGGTGAAAAGCCACCCGGGCGGGCAGAAACTGCTCGACACAATGCGTGCGGAGATCAAGGCGATCCGCGCCGAATAGGGCCCGGTACCGCCGACGGAAATGGACACGTCCGCGCTCGACAGGATCCAGAAGCAGTCCCTCCGCCTGTCACAGGTGGCGGCGCTTCTGGGTCTTGCGGGGCTTCTGGCCATTTCCATCATCACAATTGCCGATGTGCTCATGCGCTGGCTGTTCTCGGCGCCGATCACCGGCGTCTATGACCTGTCGACCCTCTTCATCGCCGTCGTCCTGTCCGCCTGTTTTCCGGCTGCGCTCGCCCGGCGGCGGCACATCCAGGTTGAATTCGCCGCGCGCAGGCTGGGCCCGCGGACCAACCGCGTGCTCGACCTTGTCGGCGCGGTTCTGACGCTCGTTTTCTTCGCGCTCCTGTTCTGGCAGCTCGTCGTCTACTCCCGGGAACTGTTGAGGGACGGCGAGACGAGTTTCATCCTGGAGATTCCGATCGCGCCCTGGTGGATCGCCTCGACCGTCATCTTCGGCCTGTGCGGCTTCGTGCAGTTCCTCGTCGTGCTTCTTGACCTGCGCGCGGTAGCGACGGGGCGGCCCGCCGCCGACGCGGATGCGGAACTGCCGCCGGCTGGCGGCTCCGGCGGCGGTTTCTGACGATGGATCCGTTGCTCGTCGGCCTGCTCGGCATCGGCGCGATGTTCGTGCTGATCCTCGCGAAAGTGCCGGTCGGCATCGCCATGGCGATGACCGGCTTTGCCGGCTACGGCCTTCTGGGCGGATTCGGCCCGGCACTGTCCATCCTGGTGGCGGAACCGACGGGCGTGCTCAAGAGCTACGAACTGGCGGTCATCCCTCTCTTTCTCCTGATGGGCAGTTTCGCCACGGCAGGCGGGCTGTCAGCCGAGATCTACAATCTCGCCGCAGCCTTTCTCGGCCACCGGCGCGGCGGGCTCGCCATGGCGACCATTGGCGGCTGCGCGGTCTTCGGCGCGGTCTGCGGCTCGTCCCCCGCAACGGCGGCCACCTTTGGTCGGGTCGCGCTGCCGGAGATGCTCAAGCGCGGCTATGCGCCCCATTTCGCATCGGGCTGCATCGCGGCGGGCGGCACCCTGGGCGCGCTCGTCCCGCCGTCGATCATCATGGTCATCTACGCGGTCCTCGCGCGGAAGCCGATCCTCGACATCTTCGTCGCGGCCCTGATCCCGGCGGCCATCGCCGTCGTCCTGCATCTGTCCGCCATCTTCGTCTACACGCGACTGAGCGCGGGCGCGGGACCGGCGGCGGAACGGGTCGGCTGGCGGGAGCGGTTCGCCGTTCTCGGACGGAGCTGGTTGGTCCTCGTTCTGTTGATTGTCGTTATCGGCGGCATCTACGGCGGCGTCTTCACCGTGAACGAGGCGGCGGCCGTCGGCGCGGCCCTGAGTTTCCTTTTCGCGCTGCTCCGGGGACGCCTGACCTGGCGGAGCTTCCTCGCTGCCCTGGACGAGACCGCGACCAACACGGCGATGATCTACCTGATCATCTTCGGCGCCTCGATCTTCACCTATTTCTTCACGGTCTCCGGCGCCCCGGAGGCCGCGGTCGCCGGCATCCGGAGCCTGGAGCTGCCGCCGCTTCTGGTGATCTTCGCGCTTCTCGTCATGTATCTGATCCTGGGCGCGTTCTTCGAGACCGTGTCGGCGATGCTGATCACCTTGCCCTTCGTCCTGCCGCTCGTCACCGGGCTCGGCTACGATCCCATCTGGTGGGCGATCATCAACGTCGTGGTCATCGAATTGGGCATGATCACGCCGCCCATCGGTCTCAACGTCTTCGTCCTGAAGGGGGTGGCCGAAACGCTCCCGCTGGGCACGATCTATCGGGGCGTCGCCCCGTTCGTCGCCGCCGACCTCGTGCGGCTGATTCTCCTGACCGTCTTCCCGGGGCTGTCCCTCTGGCTGCTCCAGGTCATGTCCTGATAGCGAGGAAAACCCATGTCCCAATCCGATCGCATCCTCGTCAGCCATGTCGGGTCGCTGCCCCGGGCCGTGGACCTGGTCGATTTCCTGATCGACCGGGAGAACGGCGAGGCTGTCGACGGGGCCGCCTTCGACCGGGCGGTCGGGGAGGGGGTGGCCCGGGTCGTCGCCGGTCAGCTCGCCGCGGGGGTCGATATCGGTAACGACGGCGAACAATCGCGGGCCGGCTTCCAGACCTATGTCGCGGAACGAATGGAGGGCTTCGGCGGTGCGTCGGAGCGCCGGACACCGCTCGACTATTCCCAGTTCCCGAAGTACGCCGAGATGATGGCCCATCGCATGCGGCGCGTGTCCCGGGTGCGGAACGCGCCCCAGGCGGTCGGCGAACTGCGCTATCGGGATCGGACGGCCGTCGAGCGGGAATGTGCCCGGGCGCTCGCCGCCGGTCGGCCGGGTCAGGACGGCGGTTTCGCCGACATGTTCATGACGGCGCCGTCTCCCGGCATCGTGGCGACAACGATGCATAACGCCCATTACGACAGCTACGAAACCTATCTGTCGGCCGTCGCGCAGGAACTCAGGCAGGAATATGCGGCGATCCTCGATATGGGGATGATCTTGCAGATCGATGCGCCGGACCTCGCGATGGAACGCTGCATCATGTTCCAGGACCTCTCGGACACTGCGTTCCTCGACATGCTCGACCGGCACATCGACTCCCTGAACGGGGCGCTGTCGGGGCTCGATCGGTCACGCGTGCGTCTGCATTGCTGCTGGGG
>CAYGKX010000340.1:3459-4955 GCA_964350225.1 uncultured Rhodospirillaceae bacterium
CCTGCCCGCCCTGTATCGCGCCGATGTAGGGGGGCTCAGCATTCCCTTCGCCAACGCTCGGCACCAGCACGAGATCGCAGAGCTGGAGCGCCGTCCGCCCCCGGATCACATGGCGGTCCTGCCCGGGGTCATCGATTCGACGAATAACTTTGTCGAACACCCGGAAGTCGTCGCCCGACGGCTTGTCGAGGTGGCCCGTGCCGTCGGCGGTCCGGGGCGGGTGATCGCCTCGACCGACTGCGGTTTCGGCACTTTTGCGGGTTTCGAGTTCGTCGCGGAAGACGTGCTCTGGGCGAAACTCCGGGCCTGCCGCGAAGGCGCGGACATGGCCAGCGAACGGCTGGCCGGCGGGCGATAGAACAACGGCGGGCGCACGACAGGTCCGGCGAATTCGAAGGCGCCGCAAGCGGAAGATCGGCTATGATGTCAGCCATTCGCTAACCAAGAACCTTCGCGACCATGGCGCCCGACACCTGTCCGGAAAACACCTATGACGTGATCGTTGCCGGCGGCGGACCGGCGGGATCGACCGTCGCGGGGCTGCTCGCGCGGGCGGGGCACTCCGTCTGTCTGGTCGAGAAGGAGGCGCATCCACGCTTCCATATCGGGGAATCGCTTCTGCCCTGGAACATGCCGATCCTCGAGCGTCTCGGTGTCCTTGACGAGGTTACCCGGATCGGCGTGAAAAAGCCCGCCGCCGACTTCACGGCGCCTTTATCCGCCGATTTCGTCCGTTTCGACTTTGCAGGCGCCTTCGATCCAACGCCCCCGACCGCCTTTCAGGTCCGCCGGTCGCAGTTTGACGAGCTCTTGTTCCGCCATGCCGGCCGTCTCGGCGCCCATACGCTCGAGAATGCGCGCATCGGCGAGGTTGCGTTCGATCCGGACGGGGTGACAGCGACGTTCGCCGACGGCGCACGGCCGCCGCTTCGCGCACGTTTTTTCGTCGATGCCACCGGCCGCGATACGCTTCTGGGCCGGAAGTTCGCCATCAAGGAACGGCACCCCAAGCATCGAAGTGCCGCTGCGTTCGGACATTTCGAGAATGTCCCCCGGCGCGAGGGCAGGGACGCGGGCAATATCAGTATCTACTGGTTCGACGAAGGCTGGATCTGGATGATCCCGCTGAGTGACGGGGTCGTCAGTGTCGGCGTCGTTGCCGGACCCGGCTATTTCAAGCGCCACAAGGATAATCGGGACGCCTTCGATGCCGGCATCCGGGCCTGTCCGCCGGCGGCGGAGCGGCTCACCGCTGCGCGGGCGACGACAGAGATCATCGCAACCGGCAATTTCTCCTACTTTTGCAACAGGATGTACGGAGAGCGGCATCTTCTGGTCGGCGATGCGTTTGCCTTCCTCGATCCGGTTTTCTCGAGCGGGGTCTTCGTTGCCATGTCCAGCGCGGAGCGAGCCGCCGGCGCGATCGAGACATGGTTCCGCGATCGACGGCAGGGGGAAAGGGCCTTTGCGGCGCTCGAACGACGGGTCAGGCGGGG
>CAYGKX010000341.1:0-3858 GCA_964350225.1 uncultured Rhodospirillaceae bacterium
GGTCGCGCTTTCGATCGTCGTCGCCTTCGGCATCGGGCTGCTCTCGCTACGCGTGCGCGCGATCTTCTTCGCGATGATCACCCTGGCGGTGGCGAGCTTCGTCCTGATCCTCGCTTCCCAGCTCCATTCGATCACCGGCGGGGAGGACGGCATCACCTATTCGGTGCCGGAGATCCTCTCGCCCGCCTATCGCCTGGTCGAGGAGCGGGTGCTGGGCGTGCGCGTCAACGGACGGCTCATCGCCTACTCCACCGTCTTCGCGGCGGCGGTCGTCCTGTTCCTCGTCATGCTGCGGATCGTCAACTCGCCCTTCGGCCGCGTCCTGCAGGCGATCCGCGAGAATGAGTTCCGGACAGAGGCGCTGGGCTACCGGGTGGTCTATTACCGCACGCTGGCCTTCTGCCTGTCGGCCGCCTTCGCCGCGCTCGCCGGGGCGCTCCAGGCCATCTGGCTAAAGTATACCGGCCCGGAATCGACCCTGTCCTTCGCCATCATGATCGACGTCCTGCTGATGGTCGTCATCGGTGGCATGGGCTCGATGTATGGGGCGATCATCGGCGTGACCCTGCTCGCCCTTGCTCAATTCTATCTGAAGGAATGGATGAGCCTCGCGGCCGAGGCGACGGCCGCTATTCCGCTCCTGCCGGAGCTTTTGCACCCGGACCGTTGGCTGCTCTGGCTCGGCCTGCTGTTCATCCTCTCCGTCTACTTCTTCCCCCAGGGCATCGTCGGCAGCCCCAGGACCGCACACTCCCGCTTTCTCACCTGTGCCGGCTACGAGATCCATTTCATGGAATGGGGGGCGCCCGACGCGCCGCCGCTCGTGATGTGGCACGGGCTCGCCCGCAACGGCCGCGACTTCGACGAGCTCGCCGGCGCGCTGTCGGACAGCTACCGCGTCATCTGCCCGGATACCATTGGCCGGGGCCTGTCCCAATGGGCCCGGGACCGGGAGCGGGACTATTGCTTCGCGACCTATATGGACATTGCAATGGACCTTCTCGACCAGCTCGGCATCGGGACGGTTCGTTGGGTCGGAACCTCTATGGGCGGCGCCATCGGTATCGGCCTGGCTGCCGGCCCCCTCAAGGGGCGCCTGACCCATCTGGTCGCCAACGATATCGGCCCGGAGGTGCCACAGGCCGCGGCCGAACGGATCGCGAGCTATGTCGGCAATCCACCGGTCTTCGCTACGGTCGGCGCCCTGGAGGGATGGCTGCGTACCGTCTACGCTCCCTTCGGCGACAATCCGGACAATTTCTGGCGCCGTATGGCCGAGGCCTCCTGCCGCCGTCGGGACGACGGGTCCGTCACCGTCCACTACGACCCGAAGATCGTTACCCAATTCACCAATCACAAGGGCGATCTGGACAACTGGCCGGCCTTCGAGGCGATCGACTGCCCGATCCTCCTGGTCCGGGGCGCGGATTCGGACGTCCTGCCCCAGGCGACGGCCGAAGAGATGGTCGCGCGGAACAAGCACTGCCGTCTGGCGTTATGCGAGGGCTATGGCCACGCGCCGCCGCTTCTTCGCGACGACCATGTCGAAATGGTACGCAGCTTCCTGGCCTAGGCGATCGATGCGGCCACCGGGCATGAGGACATGGGCGACAACACGAGCAGCGCTGAAGATCTCGTCGAAAAGATTGAGGACGAGGCCGAGGGGGCGGAAAAGCTTGCCCTGGGCGATATCCTTCATGTCGCCGGCACCCGGAGCTACGGCCCCCTCCTGCTGATCCCAGGGGCCATCGCCCTCAGCCCGCTGGGCGCCGTACCGGGCATGTCGGTCCTGACCGGATCACTGATCATTCTGATCGCCGGCCAACTTGTGCTCGGGCGCCGCAATCCATGGATTCCCGACTTTCTCCTGAACATCAAGGTGCCGGGACAGAAGGTCCGCGCCTCCGTGCGAAAGATGGAAGGGCCGGCTCGCAAGATCGATGGCCTGCTCGGCGAACGGCTTGCCGTCCTCTGCGAGCCGCCCTGGTCGGCCGTTCCGGCCCTCGCCTGTATCCTGCTGGCCGCAACCTTCTACCCGCTGGCCCTGGTGCCCTTCGGAGTGTCGGCCCCCAGCGCGGCGGTAATCCTGCTCGCGTTGGGGCTAACCTTGCGGGACGGGGCGGTCGTGCTCGTCGGCGTGGCGGGCGCCCTGGGCTCCATCGGCTTCGCAGCCTGGTGGTTTCTCTTCTGACCGGCCGGCCGCTCCTGCCGGAGCCTAAAGGGCCGGCATCAGCAACGCGGAGATCATTTCGTTGACGGCGTCCTCGAGCGGGCCGTCGTTCGAGATCTTGACGACGCCGGGGCCGCTGGCGTCGAAGGCGACGGCGCGTTCCAGCCGCTCCGCGATTTCGGCCGCGCTCTCCCGCCCGCGCGCCTCCAGCCGCCGGCGCAGCGTATCCGGGCGGGCGGTGATCGACAGGACGCGAACTGGCGCAAACCGACGGCGGGCATCGGCGATGACGCTACGGGACACGTTGGCAACGACGTTACGCCCCTGCGCGAGGTCGTCGCCGATCGAGGCCGGCAGTCCGTAGGCTTGACCGTGGGCTGCCCAGGAGAGGGCGAAAGCGCCGGAGGCCCGCGCCTCCTCGAAAGTCTCCTCATCCATCGGGACATGGTCTTCCCCAATGGCACCGGCAGCCCGGGTGATGACACGGCGCGGGAAGACGAAGCGAGGATCCCCGGCGAGCTTGGCCCGCACACCGTCGAGTATGCTGTCCTTCCCGACGCCGGACGGGCCGACGACCAGAAAAAGTGTCCCGCGCGCGGCCGCCATCGTCTCAGACGCCATGCAGGCAGGCTTTCAGGTGAGGGCGGAAATGGTCGAGGCCCGGAGTCTCCGCCGTCGGATCCTTGGCAAGATCGTCCCATTTGCGCAGCGCCGCCGACGCCGGGGCGAAGGGCAGGGCGGCGAAGGCCTCCGCCTTCCGGCTGTCGAAAACACCGCCCTGAAGCCTCAACGAATGCCGGGACGCCGGCGACAGGGTGGCGTGATAGTCCGGTTCCACCGCGCAGAGATAGCGCTTGGCATCGACATGCATCCTGACAGGCTCCGAAACCGCGTCGATGAAATGTGCCGCCAGATAGCCGTGGCCGATACCCTCGTGCCGGGCGTCGATGCCTTGGCGGGCGAGCCCTTCGTCCCCGCCGTCCAGCAGATGACCGATGTCATGCAACAGGGCGGCGGCGACAAGCGGGGGCGGGGCTTCCGACTGTTCCGCCCAAGTCGCGGTTTGCAGCGCATGGGCGAGCTGGCTAACCGCTTCGTCGCCATATTGCCGGGCACCGCGCGTCAGGAACAGGTGAAAGATCTCGTCGATGGCCTGGCTCATCGGCCGTGCCCTCCCGCCATGTCTCAGACGACGCGGCGTCCCTGCCGCCAGACGGTCAGGACGACAGGGGCGTGGTCGCGGTATCGGACCCGAACCAGGTCGGCGCGCTGACCAGGGGCGATTTCCCCCCGATCGTCGAGACCCACCGCCCGGGCCGGGTTGCGCGAAACCGTAGCAACCGCCTGTGACAAGTCGATGTCCGGCACGCTGTCGGCAACCATGAAGGCCGACTGCACCAGGCTGTTGGGCACATAGTCGGACGAAAGAATGTCGAGAAGCCCGCGCTCCGCCAGTTCGATGGCCGCCACATTGCCGGAATGGGAGCCGCCGCGCACGACGTTGGGCGCCCCCATGAGGACGTGGAGGCCGTGGCCGCGAGAGGCGTGGGCGGCATCGACAGTCGTGGGAAACTCGGCGATGACCATGCCGTCCTCGACGGCCTCGGCGACATGCGCGTCCGTCGCATCGTCGTGGCTCGCGAGCGCATAACCCTTGTCCCGGGCGTGCGCGACGATGGCGCGTCGGT
>CAYGKX010000341.1:3868-4951 GCA_964350225.1 uncultured Rhodospirillaceae bacterium
CTGTGCAGCTCCTGGTCGCGCCGGCGCGACGCCATGAATCGCTCCAGCGCCTCCCCCTGCAGGCCGTACTTGCCGCCGTAATAGATCTTGTACTTCTCGACGTCCGTGAACTGCCGTTGCCCCGGTGTGTGGTCCATGATCGAGACGAGGCGAAGCCGCTCGTGATGGGAAAAGGTCTCGAAATCGTCGGCGGTCGTCTCGCAGCAGACCTCGCAGCGCAGGTGATAGAAGTGATCCGCGCGCAGAAGGTCCCGGTCGGCGGCGTTGTCGACGGCCTCCATCAGCTCCTCGACATGCCGGGAGATGCCGTCGTCGTCATCCTTGATCTCGCCGATCCGGAGGGCGTCGAACACGGTCGTGATGCCCGCTGCGGCAATCTCAGCGTCGTGAGAGACGACGGCAGGCAGGCCCGGCCACTTGACCCTCGGCCGGGGCATGACATGGCGCTCCAGGTTGTCGGTGTGGAGCTCGACCAGCCCGGGAATAAGGTAATCGCCATCCAGGTCCTCCGCGCCGCTTACCGACGTCGCGCCCGCGTCGACATCGACAATGCGGCCCTCGCGCAGGCGCACTGTCCCAGGAACGATCTCCGTCGGCGTGACGACGCGGGCGTTGGTGAGGACCGTTTCGGACATGGCTTGTACGTCGGCTGGCGTTGCGGGGGCGAGAATTAGGTACGCTTAACGTGTTACGGTTGGGTGACGGGATCGTGACAGGCCCGGGTCATTCGCTCGGGTCATTCGTTGATCGCGGTGCCGCGGCCGAACGGGCAGCGCATCGTCCGCTCGAAGGGGCGGCCGGGCGCCGCCTGCTCGAACAGGCAAAGTCCGTCCACCGGTACGGGACGGCCCAGCTGAGCCCCGAAATATTCCTTCAAATAGGCTGTTGCCGCTTGAAGGGCATCGGGGCCGAGCGGGCCGGTCAGGGTGATGTGGAAGCGGAAATCCTGAAACACATAGGGATAGCCCCATTTCACCAGAGCCTCTTCCTGTCGCGGGGTCAGGCCGGCCGCACGGCGGCGCGCGAGTTCGGCCGCGTCCGGGTGCGCGCGAAATCGATCGAAGACGCGAACGCAATCCGCTG
>CAYGKX010000342.1:0-4916 GCA_964350225.1 uncultured Rhodospirillaceae bacterium
GTGATCGATCCGGGCGGCTTCAACCAGGTCCAGATCGCAACACAGAGCGATAACCGGGGCGAATTCGCCTGGCGGATCGGCGTCGACGTCGGCTTCACCTATGACTGGGGCTGGGCCCGCGTGACAATTTCCGGCTTCGGCTATTGGGACAGCGCTGTGCCACAGATCGACAATCCGAAGCTGAACAACAATACGACGTTTGACGCGTCGCCGGCCCGCCTGACCTCCAGCGGCGAATGGGCCTATGGCGGGCGGATCGCCATCGTCTTTCCGCTCTACAAGCAACCCTACTGATCCGAACCTTCAGGTCGGAGGAAATTGGGCGGCGCGCCGGAGAGACTTCGGCGCGCCGTTTGCTTGCCGCCTCATCTCTGCCTTCGGGGCCGGAACGAGCCAAGAGATTAAATGGTTAATTAATATCCGGGGTATTAGCTCGGACCTGCAAGTTCAGCTCTCCGGAGCGTTCCGGAGCGCCGGGCGAGGAGCCCAGGGTGGGCGCTCAGGCACCAAGTCCGAACCTGCCTGCATACCTCCCAATGTGACTGCGGCGCGCCGAACGACCTCGGAGCGCCGCTTTTCTTCGACCCGACAATGAAAACGGCGCGGCCCCGCAGGACCGCGCCGTTCACATGTTTGACGTCGAAGGTCAGATGCGCTGCAGGTTCCGTACAAGGATGCGCACCGCGCCACGGCAGGACTGACGCTGGGCGCGGACGGCGCGCACGCGGATGCGGGCCCCCACCGGGATACCGGCCAGCACGCCGCGATCGACTGCATAACGGCGGCCGTTGCCTGCGCGGATTGTGTGACAGCGCCCGCCTTTCTCGATCACACGGCCAACGAAGACAAAACCGTCCGGCCCGGGACCCGGACCCGGCGCGGGACCTCCGACGGGAACGGCATTGATGACCCTCAGGCGCCGGGCACCGGGACAGGGCTGACGGGGCGTGACGACACCGCGAACGCGCAGGCTCGCGCCGATCGGCAGTCCGGCGACAACACCGTCATTCACCGCGAAACGCCTGCCGTCCCGGGCTCGCAGCACGTTACAGGGGCTGGCCTTGCTGACGATGGTGCCGACAAAGCGCACTTCAGGTCGCGGTCCAGGCCCGGGTCCGGGACCCGGAGGCGGCCCCTCGACGACGCAAGCGCCGACGAATAGCGGGATCGATAAAACGGCGAGTAGCGATTTCACGGGAAAGACCTCCTGTTATGTCCCAAGATCGATGAACCAAAGTGGCGGCCTGAAGCGGCGGCAAGGGGTGGCGCCACGGGGCGGTGACGCGGGGCAGCGGCGCAATGCACCTGCACGACATCGCGTCCCGGCACGGCGATATGACCTGTACACCACTCTATGCGGGAAAGATTTGGAGAGCGTTTATCCAGCGTGTCCAACGATTGGGCCTCCAGGTGGAGACCGAAAGAGGCAAGACGCAGGGCCTCGGCAAAAACGCCCACGATTCCCATGCACAGGACCTCCCACCCACGTCGACCGCCTGCGGGGGCAACCATTTCTTTCACCGGCCGGCCATTTCACGGTTCGACTAACCAAACCGTTCCGGCAGCGATTGGTTCCCGTAGTCCCCCGTCAGTTCACCCAGTTCTGCTTCTTGCGGCGCCAGACCCGGGGACGGTCGAACGTGCCTTCCCACAGACCGCGCTTGGCCTTCTTCGCCGCTTCTTCCTGGGCGACATAGCGCTTGGAGAACTTCCGGAACGCGACGGCCCAGCCGGCGGACACCAACTGTGCGCCGAGATCCCGCCCGCCGACGACGCAGCGGACGACCGCGCGCTTGTAAAGGTCTTCACCAACTTTCTGGCACGTCACCGGTCGCCCCTGGACGATGGCGAGCAGCCCCGCCTTGGCTTCCTCGCCGCACTTGTATTTTTCCCCGCCCCGGGTGCAGACCTGATCCGCGTCGGGCGCGTCGACGCCGTCCAGGCGGACCTCGGTCCCGCCGACGAAGAAGGTGTCGGCATCGGTGATCCTGTCGACGGTCCCCGTGAAGGCCGAGGCCTGGCCCTGTGCCGCCATGAAGCCCGCCACGGCGAGCCCGGCAATCGCGATCCTGCTGCGCATCAAATTGTTCCCCTGTGGTCTCCCCGGCCGCGCGCCCGCGACCACCGGCGGCGATTGTAGGGCGACGGCCTGCGGCTCGCCAGACCGATCTCGCCGAAAACGCGCCGGCCACGCCTGCCCGCGGATTGAACCGTTCGTCCCGGCCTCTATAAGATGCCGCCCGCCCGCCGACGGCGGGGCGGAGCACGAGACCACGAAAGGCGAACGGCATGATCCAGGCGATGCGGATACACGAGAACGGCGGGCCGGAAGTCCTGACCTGGGAGACGATCGACCTTCCGGCGCCCGGGCCGGGGGAGGTCCGCCTCCGCCATGCCGCGATCGCGCTCAACTTCTCCGACATCAACGTCCGGCGGGGCGGCTTCTACAATGACAAGGTGCCGGACTTTCCCATCGTGCTGGGCAACGAGGCGGCGGGCCTGGTCCTCGAAACCGGCGAGGGCGTGACGGAGGTCGCGCCGGGCGACCGTGTCGGCTATGTCGGCGTCGGAGGCCCATTCTTCGAGAATACCGGGGCCTACGCGACGGAGCGAAACGTACCGGCCGATTGCCTGATCCCCCTGCCGGACGACATCGACGATGCCACGGCGGCCGCGGTCATGCTCAAGGGCTTCACGGCGGCGAGCGTGATCGAGCCGATCTACACTCCGAAACCCGGCGACTGGATCCTCATCCACACGGCGGCGAGCGGCGTCGGCTCCCTTCTCGCCCAGTGGTCCCGCCATCTGGGCGCGACGGTGATCGGCACGGTCGGCTCGCCGGACAAGGCCGCGCGCGCGCAGGAACTCGGCTGCCACCACACGATCCTCTACCGGGACGTCGATTTCGTACCCGCCGTGAAGGACCTGGTGCCGGAGGGTGTGTCGGCCGTTTTCGATGGGGTTGGCAAGGACACCTTCATCAAATCGATGGACTGCACCCGGACCCACGGCATGCTGGTCAATTACGGCAACGCCTCCGGCCACGTACCGCCAATCGACCTGCTCACCCTCACCTACAAGGGCTCGCTTTCGGTCTCGCGCCCCGGCATCCACAACTATCTGCGCGACCGCCCGACGACCCTGGCGGCCGCCGACCGTCTCTTCGCCCTCGTCCGCGACGGTGTCCTCACGGTCGATATCGGCGGCACCTACGCCCTCAAGGACGCGGCCCAAGCGCATCGGGACGTCGAGGCGCGGACGATTACGGGATCGGTGGTGCTGGTGCCGTAGGGATGGCGACCCCGGCAGGATTCGAACCTGCGACCTGCGGATTAGAAGTCCGCTGCTCTATCCAGCTGAGCTACGGGGCCGTCGCTGCTGCGTAGTCCGATATGGCATCCGGCGCATCCGCCGGCGGCGCCGGGCCTCCGGAACAGGCGGGTTCAGCGCACCTGGTTCCAGCGGAAGTTCGCGGCGTAACTCTTTGGCTTCACATGGCGTTCGTGGGGTTCCCGGACGACATAGTCGAGGCCGTTCCGCTTGCAGTAGGCCTCTGCCTCCTCCCGGGTCTCGAACTTCAGGCGCACCTGCTGCGCGGTATCGCCGGAGCTGGTCCAGCCCATTAGCGGGTCCCGGGTCCGGGCCATCGCCGGCTCGAACTCCAGATACCATTTGTGCGTGTTCGCCCGGCCCGACTGCATCGCCGTCTTCGCCGGTTTGTAGATCCGTGCTCGCATGCCGAACTCCGCGCTATGCCCTGTGGCCGGTGACCGCCGGACAGTGTTCCTGCCCACCGGGCACCTTGCCTCACTCGCCCGCCTGTGCCCATATCCCAACCGGTGCGCGCACGGCCCCGGGTCGACGCGGACACGGACGAAGACGGATGGTCGGGGCGAGAGGATTCGAACCTCCGGCCCCCGGCTCCCAAAGCCGGTGCTCTACCAGACTGAGCTACACCCCGCCTCCGCCGGTGAGATACACGAAGCCACCTGCCCCGGCAAGCCGATCACCGGCTTTACCCGGCGGCGCACGCCAGGAGCAAGATGAGCAAGCGTAACCTGGGCCTGAGCGGCCAAGTCTACGATTATCTGCGCGACATATCGGTGCGGGAGCCGGATATCCTTGCCGAGCTGCGGGCCGAGACGGCGAAACTTAGCCATGCCGGGATGCAAATTGCACCCGAACAAGGGCAGTTCATGGCGCTGATGGCACGTCTGATCGGCGCCCGGCGATATCTCGAGGTCGGAACCTTCACCGGCTACAGCGCGCTTGCCGTCACCCTCGCCCTGCCGCCGGACGGCGAAGCGGTCTGTTGCGACATCAGCGAGGAATGGACGTCCGTCGCCCGGCGCTATTGGGAAAAGGCGGGGCTGGCCGACCGCATCCACCTGCACCTCCGCCCGGCGACCGAGACGATGACCGAAATGATCGATGCCGGTCAGGCCGGGAGCTTCGACATGGCTTTCATCGATGCCGACAAGGAGCCCTACAAGGAATATTATGAACTTGCGCTGACCCTTCTGCGCCCCGGAGGGCTCGTCATGATCGACAACGTTCTGTGGAGCGGCGCTGTGGCCGACCCGGAGGACGTGCGCCGGTCGACGGAGGCGATCCGGGCCTTCAATAACCATATCGGCGCGGACGAAAGGGTCGACATTAGCCTGCTGCCGCTCGGCGACGGCGTCTTCATGGCGCGGAAACGCGGCTGACACGGTCGCCGACGTCACCCGCCATCATCCACCGTTTGCTTTCTGGCACGGAAAGCATAACTATTCATCGTCATGCACGCCGCCAGTGGGCGGTGCGTATCGGATTGCGAAGTTACGCCGGCCGTCTGGAGTGTCTCGCACACCGACGAGACCGGATGTGGACGAAAGCTCCACGTATGTTTCGGGACCATCGACGAGACGACACAG
>CAYGKX010000343.1:0-4911 GCA_964350225.1 uncultured Rhodospirillaceae bacterium
CGGTCGTCTTTCTGACCATCGCGAAAGGGATGACGGACGAACAGCGCCGGCGTCAGGCCCTCTTGGGCTGCATCTACGCGTTCTTCATCCTCGTTGTCTTCCTGGTCGCCGGCCAGGCGATCATATCGTTCTTCGGGATATCGATCCCGGGCATCCGCATCGCCGGCGGGCTCGTGATCCTGACCGTCGGCTACCGCATGCTTTTCCCGGTCCACGATGAACTGTCGCCGGAACAGGCAAGGGAGGCACGGGACAGCGACAACATCGCCTTCACGCCCCTGGCGATGCCCAGCCTCAGCGGGCCGGGATCGATCGCGGTGGTGCTCGGCGCGGCGTCGGAGGTCAATAAGGGCAATGTGTTCCTGTGGACCGCCGTGATCATTGTGGCCATCGCGGTGACGTCCCTGATTTGCTACATCGTGCTGAATGGCGCGTCGCGGTTCGTCCGCTTCATCGGCGCCAACGGCCTGGTGGCCATGACCAAGATCATGGGCTTCATCCTGATCGCGATGGCCGTGCAGTTCATTTTCTCCGGCATCCAGGACTTCGCGAAGCAGCTTTAGCCCGGCGCCGACACCTCCGGTTCCGGCCAGGCGGGCAGGCCGAACAGCCGGCAGACATGGGCCATCTGGTGCTCGACCATGGCGAGGCCGTCGGCCGTCCGGTGACCCTGTCGGCGCGCTTCCCTCAGAAAGCGTGTTCCGTCGGTTCGCGCGACGGCATCGGCGGCGACCGTTCCCGGCTCGAAGGTCGCGGGATCGCAGACCATCGGATCGTCGTCGGCCATGCCCAGCGGAGTTGCATTGACCACGAGATTACAGCCGGCGGGATCGGCCGCGCCGACCTCGGTCTCGATCCCGGGGAAGGATCGGTGCAGGCGGCCGGCCAGGCGTTCGGCTTTGGCAGGGTCGACGTCGGTCAGCTTCAGGCGACCGGCACCGCGTTCCGCGAGCGACGCGGCGAGGGCCGCGCCGGCGCCGCCGCAGCCGATGACGAGCGCGCGCGCCCCGGACGCTTCGAACTCGACGGCCTGCAGGGCGCCAAGCATCCCGAGCCCGTCGAGATTATCGGCGCTCCAGGCCTCACCGTCGTCCCGAAACAGGATATTGACCACGCCGCAGGCCTCCGCCCGGGAGGTTCGTCGTGCCGCCCACTCGAACGCCGCCGCCTTGTGCGGGATCGTTACGATCGAGCCGTCGTAATTGCCCAGTTGGGCCAGGTTGTCCAGGAGGGCGCCCACGGCCGGCGCCGGGACATGCATTGGCACCATGACGGCGTCGATGCCCGCTGCCGCCAGGAAGACGTTCAGCCGGCCCGGCAACTTGCCCTGGGCGACCGGGTCGCCGATGAAGGCGAAGAGCCGGGTCGAGGCACCGACGATCATCGTGGGCCGCCGGTCAGATGCAGCGGCCGCCGTCGACCTCCAGGCACACGCCCGTCAGGAACTCGGCCTCGTCCGAGCAGAGGAAAAGGGCGGAATTTGCGATATCCAGCGGTGTGGACAGGCGTCCGAGGGGCACCGTCGCGACGAAGGCCTCGTAGGGGTTCTTGCCGAGGAAGGCGTCGAGCATCGGCGTGTCGCCCGCGACGGGGCAGAGGGCGTTGACCCGGATCTTGTCCGGCGCGAGCTCGACTGCCATCGATTTGGTCAGGGTGATCACCGCCCCCTTGGAGCCGTTGTACCAGACGAGGCCGGGCCGGGGCCGGAGACCGGCGGTCGAGGCCGTGTTGAGGAAGACGCCCCCGCCCTGTTGCCGGAAGACGGGCACGGCGTGGCGGGCGGTGAGATAGAGGCTCTTTACGTTGACCGCGAAGAGACGGTCGAAGGTCGCCTCGTCGACCTCCAGCATCGGCTGATTGACGTGCGGCATGCCGGCGTTGTTGACCAGGATGTCCAGGCGGCCGAAGGCATCGGTCGCCGCGGCGATCATCCCGGCGACTTCGGCGTCGTCCGCGACGTCGGCATGGACATAGACGGCGTCCGCGATCCCGTCCGCGACGGCCCGGCCCGCATCGTCGTCGATGTCGGCGACCACCAGCTTCGCCCCCTCTTCGGCGAAGCGCTCGGCGATGCCCTTGCCGAAGCCCGATGCCGCCCCCGTGACGAGGGCCACCTTGTCCTTGAGCCTCATGCCCTTTCCTCCCGCTCGTTCGATTGTCGTTCCGAGAACGCTAGCACAACCGGTCGAGGGCTATGGATAGATACCGATCAGGTTGCCCCAGAGATATTGGAGCGGCATGAGGATGACGACGCCGATCACGAAGAGCGGGATCAGGAGGCGGAGTGCCTTGGCAACAGAGATGCCGGCGAGCGCCATCGTCACGACGATGGGCGGCGCCTGATAGGGGAAGGGGAAGACGATCCAGGCTGGCACCTGCGTGTAGAGCACCGAAACCAGCGGCCAGCCGGAGGCGTCTGAAATGCTCTGCGCGAGCGGCGTCAGGACGCCCGGGGCGGCGGGCAGTGTGGTGATCAGGCCCGTGACCATGTTGACCAGACTGATCAGCGCGAAATTGCCGGCGCCTGCGCCTTCCGTCAGCGGCACGATCGCGAAGAGACCCTCGGCCAACGCGCGCCCCAGGCCGGTCTGGTTGACAACCGCGCCCATGCCGATGACGCCGGAGACGAAGATCCAGGGGCCGTAGTTGATATCCTTGGTCAGGACGCTTTGCGGCAGCAGGCCGGCCCGAGGGACGAGGCACAGGAGGCCTGCGCCGAAGGCGACCCAGGCCGGGTGGACGCCATGGATGAAATCCGTGACCCAGAGACCGAGGGCCGAGACGAGAATGACCAATAGCTTTCTCTCCGACCCGGTCCAGCCGGGCGGTGCCGCCGGCAGCTCCGCCCGCACCGGCCGGTCCGGGAACAGCCGGAGCACCAGGATCGGGATGAGGAGGACGACCGCCAGGCCCAGGAAAGCGTAGTTGAGCAGGAAATATTCGCCATAGGTGAAGTGGACCCCATAGATGCTCTCCGCCGCGCCGATCAGGCCCATGTTCGGCACATTCGCCGGCAGGATCGCGAAAGCCGGGATCATGGTCGCGCAGCCCGCGGTCAGGGCCATGCCTGTGCGGCCATTGGACCCTGGCCGAAATCCGAGCTGCTCGGCGAACGCGAGGACGATGGGCAGGTAGAGCATCACGCGACCGACGGCCGACGGGATGACATAGGAGAGAAGCGCGCCGCCGATGGCCGTCGCCCAGACGACGCCGGCATAGGTCGGCGAGACATGCCGCAGCATGAAGCGGACGAGCCGGGCGCCGAGCCCTGACTTGTCGACCCCGACCCCCAGGATCAGCCCGCCGAAGACAAGCCAGACGGCGCCCGAGTGAAAGCCGGAAAAGACCGTCGCCGGCGGCGCCAGCGGCAGGGTTACCGCGAAGAACATGAACAGGAGGGAGGTATAGTGGGGCGGGACCACGCCGGTGGCCCACAGGCCGATCGCGCCGACGATTACGCCCAGTGTCGTCTGCAAGGCCGGAGCCAGCCCGAGAAAGGGGGGCGCCAGGGCCATCGCGAGTGCCGCCGCGAGTCCGGCACCGGCGATCGCCCACGCGATCAGCGTTCCGATGGCCGGTCCGGGCCGCGCCGTCGCATCCGCCAAGTCGCCAACTCCCCCAAATCAAGATCAGGGAGCGGTGATAGCGGCTTCGACCGCGGCCGCGCCATCGATTTTTCAGCCTGCATGGGTTGCATGCCACAGGGGCCGCGGGCCCGTCGCGCGATGTGAGAGAGGGTGTTCAGTTATGGAAGGGATGGGGTCGGGCGATCAGCAGGACCCAGTAATGGACATGTCGCCTCCCGCCCTTCGGCCGTCGCGGGTTATAGGCATAGGCGATGCCGGCCTGGGTCGCGCCCGTGATCATCATCTGCTCGTAATGCCGCTCGCTGGTGACCCACTGGCGGAAGGTCCCGCGCGCCGTCGCCTTGGTTGCCGCGATATTCTCGGCGACCTTGGTGTAGTAATACTGGACGTCCGCGATCCGGTCCTCCATGTGGGAGCCGTCGCTCGCTTCGTGGCTGACATGGCCATGTGCTGCCATGTCCTTTGCCTCCCGAAGCGCGGCCGCCATGAGGCGGGGCTCCAGCACCACGGTCGAGAGCCCGTTCTTCTTCCTCTCGGCGTTGAGAAGCCGCAGCATCTCCAGCACCTTCGGGTTCACCATTTTGTCGAAGTCGCGCTCCGCCTGCGCCCGAGCCTCGGTCGGGCTGGGACGGCTCGGATCGCGCTCGTAGTTCTCGGTATAGGTGGGCGCAGGCGGCGGCGCGCTGCGCAGCGGCCCCGCGCCGGAGGACCGCGTGGTGCCATTCTTCCGTTCGGCCGTTTGCGTTTTCCCGGTGGAACTGGCCATGAAGCCCGGATCGGGCTCGGGGAAGGTCTCGCAGGCACCGAGCAGGAAAAGGGTAACCCAGACGGGAACGGCCGCCGTCACATGTCGAAATCTCACGCCCGTCCCCTTCGTCCGTTCAATCCCTATTGCACGACAATGCGTGGACCGGCCCGGCGTTCCGCACCGCCGTCCAGCTTTTCCAGAACCCGTGACGCGAGCGCGCGGTACGCCTGCGCATGGGGGCCGTCGGGCTCGCTCGCCACGACCGGATTGCCGCCGTCCGACGTCTCGCGGATCTTGATGTCCAGCGGGATCTCGCCGAGAAAATCGACGCCCAGCCGCGCCGCCTCGTTGCGCGCGCCGCCGTGCCCGAAGATCTCCGCCCGGTCGCCGCATTTGGGGCACTGGTAATAGGACATGTTCTCGACGATGCCGAGGACGGGCACGTCGACCTTCCGGAACATGTTGAGGCCCTTTCGGGCGTCGAGAAGCGCGATGTCCTGCGGCGTCGTCACGATGACGGCACCGGCCAGCGGAACCTGCTGGGCGAGGGTAAGCTGCGCGTCGCCCGTGCCGGGC
>CAYGKX010000344.1:0-4901 GCA_964350225.1 uncultured Rhodospirillaceae bacterium
CTATCGCGGCAACCACCGATACCGCGAGCGTCGCGCAGCTGGCCGCTGCGGACGGCATCCCCCGCCGCGCCCCCGCGGGCAGCGCGACACCCAGGGGGCTGTCAGTCTGGGCGAACCCGACGGGGCTTTTCGGCTACAAGCGTGGGACGTCGAACAATATCGGCTACAGCTACAATGCCGTCGGCGGGATCGTCGGCGTCGATCTGAGCGTCGTGAAGAACGTCGTTGTCGGCATCATGTTCGGCGGCTCCAACGGCCGGGTCGACTATTCGAGCGTTGGCGGCGACGGCTCGACCGATTCGGTCGGCGGCGGGGTCTATGCCGGCTACTACGGCCGGAAGTTCTTCGCCGATGCGAGTTTCGTTTATGGCACGAGCTGGTTGACGTCGAAGCGCCTGATCAACTTCGGCACCCTCAACCGGATCGCGCGCGGAAAGACGACAGCCGATCAGTTCGCCGCCCACGGCCGGATCGGCTACACCGCGCGCGTCGGCCAGACCGTGATCGAACCGAGCCTGGGCATCCACGCGGTCCATGTCCGCCAGCGGGGCTTCACCGAGACCGGCGCGGACGACGCGAACCTTTCGGTCAAGGCGCGGACCGATCTGTCCTTGCGTGGCAGCTTCTCGATGCGTTTCGCCAGGATGTTCCGGACCGACAAGGGCGCCGTCTTCGTACCGAGCCTGAATGTCGGCTATGCCCGGGAGTTCGCCGACGACGACCGGCGGATCGACGCCCAGTTGCAGGGTGCCACGGTGCCCTTCCGGGTCGACGGCGACCGGCCGCACCGAAACATCCTGACCTTTGGCGGCGGCGTCTCGGCCTTCTTCCCGAATGGCCTTTCGATCTTCGCCAATTATGGCGGCGAATGGTCGGGCGAGCACCAGGTGCACGGCTTTAACGCCGGGATACGCATTCCCATCCGATAGGCCGTTTGCCGACGAGACGGCGTGGCTTCACGCGGCTTCGGGCGCGACCTTGCCGGCCGGGCGCGGCCCCGCCAGCGATTTCGACAGCGGCCGGGCGGACAGCCAGGCAACCGCCGGAGCGAGCGCGAGGCTGACCCAGATCGGCGCTGTCCAGCCGAGAAGCTGCGGCGCGGCGAGCCAGACAGCAGCGGCCACTGCCAGGCCGACAGCCGAATGAACGCCGAAGACCGAAAGACAGGTTCCAATGGGAAGCGCACCGTCCTCCCCCTGCCGCGGCGACCAGGACACGGAGCGGCCCAGGGCGAAGGCGACGACGAAGCGGACGTGGCAGACCATGAGGACAGGCGCGGTCAGTGTCGAATGAATCACCTCGACCGCAAAGGCGCCCAGGACAGCGCCCGTGCGGAGCGGCGACATCCAGGCGCGCGTCACCGCGAGATGGTGCAGCACCGCCAGTGCCCGGGGCAGGAGCAGGAGCGCGAGGGTCGCGATCAGGAGCAGCGTCGCCTGTTCGAGGTCGAAGACCGGCCAGATCGGAAAGAGCCGCCGGTTCGCATCGAAGTAGTTGTGAACGACAAGCTCCCGCTCCGCGATCACGCCGGCGCCGAGCAGCAGAAACAGGAGCCACAGCGCCGCCCCCAGATAGGCAAGCGCGCCCCAGCCGAGGTGGAAGCGGCTCATCGGATGCAGGCCCCGGGCGCCAAGGATGCGCAAATGCTGCAGGTTGCCCTGGCACCAGCGCCGGTCCCGGGTCGCGAAGGCGATCAGGTTGGGCGGGCATTCCTCGTAGCTGTCGTCGAGCTCCGGCGCCATCCAGACGCGCCAGCCGGCCCGGCGCAGGAAGGCCGCCTCGACGAAGTCGTGGGACAGGACCAGCCCGCCGCGCGGCGCGTGACCGCTCAACTCCGGCAGGCAGGCGTCGCCCGCGAAAGCCTCCATCCGGATGATGGCGTTATGTCCGTAGTAATTGCCGTCGCCCAGGTTCAGGAAGGACATGCCATGCTCGAAGACGGGACCGTAGACCGACATGGCATAGCCCTGGAGGGCGCCGAAACCCGTCTCCGCCGGCCGCGCGCGAACCGGAGCCTGGACGAGGCCGGCATCCGGGTTCGCCTCCATCAGCCCGACCATGCGGCGGATCGTCTCCGGTCCCATGACACTGTCGGCATCGAGTACCAGCATATGATCGTATCGGCCGCCCCAGGCGCGGCAGAACTCGGCGATGTTGCCGCTTTTGTGCCCGGTATTCCTCTCGCGGTGGCGGTACCAGAGGGGAATGCCGGCCACGGTGCGCTGCAACCGAGCGGCATATTCCGCCTCGATCGCCGCCTTTTCGGCGCTGCGCGTGTCACTCAGGACGAACACCTCATACAGGTCCGGGCCGGGCGGCAGGGCGGCCAGACCGCGCATCATGCCTTCGAGACTGGCGAAGCGCTCCGCGGGATCGTCGTTGTAGAGCGTCAGGACCAGGGCCGTCCGGCTGGGCAAAGACGGCGGAGTGGCCGGGGTTCGCAATCCCGGTCGCGGGGCGCCGATGGCCAGGCACGCGAAACCCGCCAGTGCGATCCAGAAGGAGACCCCCACAGGGGCGAGGCACAGGACGAAGGCGGCTGTCGCGGCGGTTTCCAGCCAGGTGAAATTGCCGTCGGCGGCGAGCAGGCCGGCCAGGAACCAGGCCAGCAAAGCCACCGTCGCGAGGCCCAGGCCAAAGATCGCGGTCCGCCGGATCAGCGCCGCGAGAAGCAGTCGGCCCGCGGACCGGTTCGGTCGCTCGGGCGTCCTCGCTCCATCGAGTGGTCGCACGTCCATCCGGCGCGGTGCGCGCGGTGGCGTCAGGCCTTCCATTGATAGCTCCAGGTCTCGGTCAGCGGCTTGCCGTCCGTCAGGCGCAGCCGCAATTCCATCGGGTCGCGGCCGTCCGGCGCCGCGTCGACGACCGCGCGCCAGCCCTTCGTCGCCGGGTTCCGCTGAACGACGACGGGGCGGATCGGCTTGCCGCGAACGACGGTGAGTTCGGGTTTGAAACTGTCGGCGCCGCGCTTCTCGATCGGACCGCCCGCGAAATCGACGACGAACTTGGCCCCGCGACCGCGTTCGTCCGCGCCGGCGAAACCGGGCATGCCGACGCCGCTGCCGACCACCCGGGCGACACCGGCGGGCACGCGATCGTTGCACCAGTGAAGGCGATAATGAAGCCGGTGGGCCTGCTCGCCGGACCAGGGATCGGGTTGCCAGAAGGCGACGATATTGTCGTTATATTCCTGGCGGCTGGGGATTTCGTACAAGGCGACCCGCCCCTTGCCGAATGGCGACAATGGCTCGACCCAGACACTCGGGCGCAATTCATAGCGCGCCTCGATGTCCTGGTAGTGCGCAAAGGCGCGGCTGCGCTGCATAAGGCCGAAACCGCGCGGACTGTCGCCGCCGAAGGCACTGATGCGCAGGTCGTCGGGATTGCCCAGCGGCCGCCAGATATGTTCGCCGGAGGCGGTCAGGATCTCCAGGCCTTCGCTGTCGTGCACCGCCGGCCGGAAGTCCCGCTCCTGCGGCCGGGTCATGGGCCCGTGAAGATACATGCTGGTCAGGGGCGCGATCCCCGGGGACCGGACGTCTCGTCGGGTAAAGAGTTCCGCTTCGACATCGACCACGGTGTCCGCGCCCGGGCGGATCGACAGGCGGTAGGCGCCAGCCACACTGGGTGAATCGAGCAGGGCGTAGACGGTCATCTCCGCAACGCCGGCCGCCGGACGCGCAAGCCAGAAAGCACGGAATTCGGGGAATTCCTCGCCGGAGGACGCGCCGACATTGAGGGCGAGCCCCCTGGCGGAGAGGCCATAGCGATGACCGCGTCCCAGCGCCCGGAAATAGCTGGCGCCCAGAAAGGCGATCAGCTCGTCCATGACTTCCGGTCGGTTCAGCGGGTAATGAAGCCGGAAGCCCGCGAAACCGCCCACAGTGCGGGCCTCGGCAGCCAGGTCCGGCGGGTCGTAGGCGAAGAGATCGGGATCGAAAACGATCTCGCGCGCTTCCCGTCCCTCGACCTCGAAGATGTCGACGGGCCGGCGATACAGGAAGCCGGGGTGGAAGAACTGTGCCCGGAAAGCGGCCGGGCTTTGGTCCCAGAGATTCTCGGAGGCGCGATACCGGATGCGGCGCCACTCGTCGTAGCGCATGCGCTCGAACCGGCCGGGAAAACCTCCGCCCGGCGCCCTGTAGGCCGCCTGAGCCCGCCGTCTGGCGAACTCGACAAGCATGTTCCAGTCGAATGGCGAACCGGCGGCGCGCAAGGGGGCTCCGACGGCCGGCGATACCGCCGCCATCGCCGCTCCCATCGCCAGAAAGCCGCGGCGAGACAAGGTCGTCACGTGAATTAGCCCGATCGCTCCACAAACCCGATGCACTTGGACGTCTTGCTGCGTCCATCAAGTTTGTTACGGGAATGCTCCGCGCAATATCCCGGTTCCCTTGCTCGATAATTTTATTTTTTGTGCATCGCAGCAATGCAAAAATTGCGGATAAAAATCTATGTTTTCCAAATGCTTAATCGTTTTCCACTGATTAACTATTTCGCGCCGCGAAGGGACCCGCCCAGCGCCGGGGGGCGCCCGGATTTCAGCCCAGTTCGAAGGTGGATATACCGAAGATCCGGTCGAGCGGCAGGTCCGGCGCCGGTCCCTTGTACATGCGTCCGGTCTCGAAGACGCGGACCATGCCATGGCGCTCGGCCCACGCAACCGCGGCCGTGTTCGGCAGCGGCGGGTCGAGGAAATAGTCGCCCGGACCCATATCCGCCACCAGGGCACGGACCAGAAGATCCGCCGCGTCACCGTCGTCCGCGAACAGCGGTCCGATCTTGAAGCCGGACCGGCAGGCCCGAACCACGCCATAACCCGCGACCCGGCCCTGATCGAGGCAGGCGACCCCGCGCCGCGTCGCCCCCGCGGTCAGCCAGCAGCGGAGGAAGTCCGGGCG
>CAYGKX010000345.1:0-4897 GCA_964350225.1 uncultured Rhodospirillaceae bacterium
GTCCCAGCTATAGGTCTGGCGGCAGGTGACCTCCTTGGCGAGGTCCATGCCCTCCAGTCCCGGCCAGGCCTGGGCGTTCGCCTTCAGGTCGTCGAGGTCGAAGCGTTTCTCCGGGTCGTAGCGGAGAACGCCGACCGGCGCGCCGCCGTCCGTGATCGCCCGGGTCAGGCGGCGGGTGTCGACGCCGGTCACGGCCGGCAGGTCATGGCTCTTCAGCCAGGTGTCGAAATGCTGGGCCGCGCGATAGTTCGAGGGATCCGTGATCGGCGCACGCAGGATGGCGCCGCGCGCGGCCGGCGTCGTCGTCTCGATGTCTTCGGGGTTGGCGCCGACGTTGCCGATATGGGGAAAGGTGAAGGTGATGACCTGCCCGGCATAGGAGGGATCGGTCATGATCTCCTGGTAACCGGTCATCGAGGTATTGAAGCAGACCTCGCCCACGACGGTTCCCGGGGCGCCCGCGCCCCTGCCCCAGATCGCGGTCCCGTCGGCCAGGAAGATGCCGGCATCGGCCCAGTCAGGTCGCATGAAGATGGCCTCTCGGATCGGTGCTCGGACACGCACTCGCGCGCGGAAAACGCCGCCCCTTGCCGGTCGTCCCGGCCCGGGGCGTTTCGGGCAGATGCGGCTCCGCCATTTCTGGGGATGTCCTCGCTGGTCGTCTAGTGCGCAGCCAATTCCGCGCGCAACTCGTCGGGGCGCGCCGGTCGGGCGCGGGTGGTGTCGACCCCCCGCTCGGGGTCGCGGTTAATTATGCGTTCTCGGGCGGCAGGTCAACCCGGCGGGGCGCGGAATATTGCGGCGATATGACGCTTGTCGCCGGCCCGTCATAACCTATCTGTATCGCACCCAGGCGGACCCGATTACAGGGGCTTGGGTTCGATCGTGAATTCGGATAGGGTCCGCGACCGCGCCGCCTGGACGACCTTGGGGTACGACCCCGGGAGACGGGCGGCAACGCCGGGCGCCGCAGGAAGCGGGCGCCGGCGCTCCGGAGCCGGACCGGGGGACGAGACCTCCGGCCGCCAGCAGACGAAACCACGGAAAGAAAGACATGTTGCGCGAGCGTTTGAACGCCGACCTCAAGGCCGCCATGAAGGCCAAGGAGCCGCGCGCCGTCGCCACCATCCGCCTCATCCTCGCCGCCCTCAAGGACCGCGACATCGCCGCCCGCACGAAAGGCCAGGGCGAGGCCATCGACGACGCCGAAATCCTCCAGATGCTGCAGACCATGATCAAGCAGCGCCGGGAGAGCATCGAGCATTACGAGGCCGGCGGTCGGCTGGAACTGGCCGAGCAAGAACGGCGAGAGATCGAGATCATCGAGGATTTCCTTCCCGCACAGCTTGGCGACGACGAGATCGAGGCGGCGGTCAAGGCGACCATCGACGAGATCGGCGCGACCGGGATCAAGGACATGGGCCGCACCATGGCGGCGCTCCGCGAACGCTATGCCGGGCAGATGGATTTCGGCAAGGCGAGCGGGGTGGCCAAGGCCGCGCTGACCTGACGTCGCCCGCTGGAGGATCTCTCTGGAGGATCTCTCCGGCGCATCCCGCTTGCGTATCACTTCCTTCGGAGAGGTGCCGGGCGACCGGTCCGGCAATGGGTGCGCTCGGCGCTCGGTTGAGCTATCCTGATCGGATGTACCGGCTCGCCATGAGGGCTGGCACATGAGGGCTGGTACGGCCGGCCATGCTCCACGGCCTGTAAGGACTGATGAGCTTTACACCTCAATTCCTTGACGAGATCCGCGCCCGGCTGAGCCTGTCGAGCTATATCGGGCGGCGCGTGAAGCTGACCAAGAAGGGGCGGGAATATTCCGGCCTCTGCCCCTTCCATAACGAAAAGACGCCCTCCTTCACGGTCAACGACGACAAGGCCTTCTTCCACTGCTTCGGCTGCGGGGAGCATGGCGATGTCATCGGATTCGCGATGAAGACGGAGGGGCTGAGTTTTCCCGAAGCGGTCGAGAAGCTGGCGGGCGAGGCGGGCCTGCAACTGCCCCAGCGCTCGCCCGAGGACAAGGCCCGGTTCGAGCGGCAGAAGACCTTGGCGGATGTCTGCGAGGCGGCGGCCAACTGGTTCACGGGACGGCTCGAAGGCTTGGTAGGTCGAGAGTCGCTCGCCTACCTCAAGAACGGCGGCCTGCGCGACAAGACCCTCGGCGGTTTCCGGCTGGGCTATGCGCCCGACGAGCGCGAGGCGCTCAAAAGGGCGCTCATCTCCCAGGGTTTCGACGAAGCCCAGCTTCTGGAGGCCGGGCTGATCATCAAGCCGGAAGACGGCCGGCCGACCTACGACCGTTTCCGTGGCCGGGTGATGTTCCCGATCGCCGACCGGCGCGGCCGGATCATCGCCTTCGGCGGTCGCATCCTGGGCGACGGCCAGCCGAAATACCTGAACTCGCCCGAAACGCCGCTCTTTAACAAGAGCCGGGTGCTCTACGGCCTCGCCCAGGCGCGAGAGGCGGTGCGGAACGATGCCCAGGTCGTCGTGACCGAGGGCTACATGGACGTCATCGCCCTGCACCAGGCGGGCTTCGGCGGCGCCGTGGCACCCCTCGGGACCGCACTGACGGAGGGGCATGTCGAGGAACTGTGGCGCCTGTCGGAAGAGCCGGTTCTCTGTTTCGACGGGGACGAGGCGGGCCGGCGGGCCGCAAACCGGGCGGCCGAACGGGTTCTGCCGCTCCTTAAGCCCGGCTTCTCGCTGCGCTTCGCGCTCCTGCCGGGCGGCGAGGACCCGGACAGCCTGGTCAAGGATCAGGGGCCGGACGCCTTCGCCCATGTTCTCGACGCTGCCCGCCCGCTGGTCGACATGGTGTGGGAGATGGAGGCGGCGCGCCACCGGGCGGACACCCCGGAACGACGGGCGGCACTCCGCAAGGCGCTTCTGGACCACGCCCGCAATATTGCCGAGCGCAGCGTTCAGGAATTGTATGTGGCGGAATTCGAACGCCGCTTCCGCGCGGCAATGTCGGGCGGCGACCGGCGTGCCGGAGGACCTCCGTCGGCGCGGCCTGGCGCGCCACCCCACAGGCCCTACGGCCAGGGCGGACGCGGCGCCGGGGCCTTCGGCCAGGGCCGCTTCGACCGCCGCGACGCCCCGGGCTGGGAGGACAGCGGCCTCCGGTCCGACGGCAATGTCGATGTGCTTACGCTCCGACAGCAACAGGCGATGATGGCCGTGCTGATCGCGCATCCCGATCTGATCGACAGCCTCAGCGAGCCGCTTGCGGCGCTCGACCTGCCGGCCGGCGAACTTGACAAGATTCGTCACGAAGTCATAAAGACCGCCGGTCAGGGGCTTGATTCGCAAGCTTTGCAGAACCACTTGCTGACCCTGGGTTTTTCGGGACCGTTAAGCCGCATCATGTCCCGCGAGGTCTTCGAGCTGGCGCCGTTCGCGCGGCCGGAGGCCGATCCGGTACAGGCGGAGGAGGGATGGCGTCACCTGTTCGCCGCCTCGCAGCGCCGTCAGGAGCTGTCGCGGGAACGGGCCCTCGCACAGGCCGCGCTGGCCGACGACGTGTCGGAACGCAACTGGGCCTATCTGAGCGCGATCACGCGCCAGAGCTGGACGCCGGAGGAAGAGGGGGATAACGCAACGCCGGGCGGGCGCGGACCGCAGCCCGGATTGCGTAAGGCCGGGGGATAACGGTCGCACAGCATCCGGGCCTCGGGGCGCGGATACCGGGTATGGCGGAGCCGCCGGGGCGCACGTCCGGGCGGCCGGCCTCGTAAGGTAAGTTGGGGATTGGCAGGTAAGCACATATGGCAACCAAGCAAGCTGCAGCGACGGAAGAGACCGACCGCCAGGGTGAAGGCTCCGAGGACGTGCTGTCCGACAGCCTCATCGCGGCGGTCAAGAAGCTGATCCAGCGCGGCAAGGAGCGCGGCTACATCAACGACGACGAGCTGGAGGCGGCGATGCCGCCCGACCAGGTCTCCCACGAGCAGCGCGAGGATGTCCTCGCCCGGCTGTCCGAGATGGGCATCAACGTCGTCGACAGCGAAGAAGCGGACGACACTGCGGAAAGCAGTGAGGTCGAGCGCAAGGGAAACATCGACGAGGAGGATGTCGGCCGTACCGACGATCCGGTCCGCATGTATCTGCGCGAAATGGGCTCGGTCGAGCTGTTGTCACGCGAGGGCGAGATTGCGATCGCCAAGCGGATCGAGGCCGGTCGCGAGAAGATGATCGGCGCGATCTGCGAGAGCCCGCTGACGATGAAGGCCATCGTTGCCTGGCGCGAACAGCTCTTGAACAACGAGATCCTGCTGCGCGACATCATCGACCTTGAGGCGACCTATGCCGGCCCCCAGCCGGACCATTCCATGGGCGCGGCCAACGATACCGACGCCGAGGATGAAGAGGGCGGAGAGGGGCAGGCCGCGGCCGGCGCCAACGGCGCGGCCAAGGATGCCGACGCCGGAGACAAGGACGACGAGGGCGAGGAAAAGGCCGACGGCGAGGCCAAGGCCGACGGCGAAGAGGGCGAGAGCAGCGACGGAGAGGACGAAGACGACGAGAGCAACCTGTCGCTCGCGGCCAAGGAACAGTCCCTCATGCCGGAGGTGGTCGAGACCTTCGACAAGATCGCCGCGACTTACAAGAAACTGAAGAAGATTCAGGAAACCCGCATGGGACAGATCCATGGCGGGGAGGATCCGGTCGGCCGCACCGAGAAACGCTACGAGGCGGTCAAGGGCGAGCTGGTCGGCCTGGTCGAGCAGATCCAGTTCAACAACGCCCGGATCGAACAGCTGGTCGAGCAGCTCTACGAGCTGAACCGGCTTCTGATGAACCGCGAGGGTCAGCTTTTGCGCCTGGCGGTCAGTTGCAAGGTCGATCGTGCGGAATTCCTGAAGCAGCATTACGGCAACGAGCTGGA
>CAYGKX010000346.1:0-4407 GCA_964350225.1 uncultured Rhodospirillaceae bacterium
TCATCAGGCCGCGCAGCGCGGTCGTCATCAGCGAGATCGGGTTGACGTCGACGAAGCCGCGCAGCCAGCCCGGCATCGTCGCGGGCTGGACCATGACGTTGGACGCGAAGACGAGCGGGAAGAGGATCGTGAAGCCGATCGTCATCATGGTCATCGGCGTCCGGATCAGCATGCCGAGGACGATGAAGATCCAGCCCATGCCGAAGCCGATGGCGAGCAGGAGAGCGAAGGCGCCGATCACCCCCGGCACCCCCGCTTCCGGGCGATAGCCGAGGATGAGGCCGATCGACAGGATGATCCCGCCCGCGATCAGGTGGCGCAGCATGTCGCCGGCGACCAGGCCGGCGAACGGCGAGAGAGGCCAGATGGGGAGGGAGCGGAAACGGTCGAACAGGCCCTTGCCGAGGTCGGTCGAGAGCCCCATTCCCGAATAGACCGCGTTGAAGCAGACCGTCTGGACCAGGATGCCCGGCAGGAAGAACTGCAGGTAGTCCGCCGGAGACCCCGCCAGCGCCCCGCCGAAGACGAAGGTGAATAGCAGCGTGAACATGATCGGCGTCATCACGAGGTCGAACAGCTGCTCCGGCACATGGCGGAACTTCAGGGCCGCCCGCCAGCCGAAGACCAATGCGTTCGAGACGGCGGACGGCGCGGAGGGGCGCGCGTCGGCGGGAACGACGATGGACGGTGTCTCGCTCATGCCTCATCTTCCTTCCTGTCCCCGGCCTCAGCCTCGGTCGCAGTCTGTCCGGTCAGCGCGAAAAAGACGGCGTCGAGGCTCGGGTGCGCCATCGAGAAATCGGAGATCTCGATCCCGGCGGCGATCAGCGCGCCGAGCGCCTCGTTCGCGACGGTGGCGGTGCCCGCGATGACGGTGAGCTCCGACCCCTCGGCGTTCGCCTGTACCGGGTGGGCGAGCCTCGCCTCGAGCAGCCGCTGGGCGTCCTCGAGACGGTGGGCCTCGGCGAGGGCGACGCGCAGCATGCCGGCGCCGGTCGCGGCCTTGAGCTCCCGGCTCGTGCCTTCGGCGATCTTCTTGCCATGGTCGATGACCGCGATCCGGGCGGCGAGCTGGTCGGCTTCCTCGAGATATTGCGTGGTCAGGAGGATCGTCACCCCGGCAGCGGCAAGCTGGCGGATCAGCCGCCAGACATTCTGGCGCGCCGTCGGGTCGAGGCCGGTGGTCGGCTCGTCGAGAAACAGGACCTGGGGCGTGACAATCAGTGAAGCGGCAATATCGAGGCGCCGCCGCATGCCGCCCGAGTAGTTCTTGACCTGGCGGCGGGCCGCATCGGCAAGGTCGAAGGCACCCAGAAGCTCGTCTGCCCGCTGCCGAGCGCGGGCGCCGCGAAAACCCCAGAGGCGGGCGAGCATGATCAGGTTCTCGCGCCCCGTCAGATCATCGTCGAGGGAGGCAAACTGGCCCGTGACGGAAATCGCGGCACGCACGGCGCGCGCCTCGGAACTGAGATCGTGACCCATGACCGTCGCGCTGCCGCCGTCGGCCTTCGTCAGCGTCGCGAGCAGGCGGATCAGGGTCGTTTTGCCCGCGCCGTTCGGCCCAAGAATCGCGAAGATCGTACCGGCCGGGACATCGAGGTCGATACCATCGAGGGCCGCGACGTCGCCATAGCGCTTGACGAGGCCGCGTGCGGATACAGCCGCTGTCGTAACGGCGGCATCCGTGGACAGACCGAAGGGACGCGATGCGTCGTTCATGGCCGCATTCCGGTTGGATCGGGTTCGTGGGGTGTTCATGGGCCGCTGGCGGGACGAAGGCTCGCCTCGGTCGGCTGCCTATATCAGATTTCGAGACCCGGAGCAGCCCCGAGAATGCCGGTCGGCGTTGTCTCCTGCCGGCGTCATCATGCTATCTTTTGCCGAGCGGTCGCCGGCCGCCCGTCTTTCCGCCGATCCGAAGAGATGGCCCGAATGATCCCTCTGGAACGCCCCCTTCGTCTCCTCGCCCTTTGCGGAACCTGCCTCGTCCTGGCCACTGCCGCGCCTGCTCACGCGCAGACCGGGGTTCCCTGTTTTCCGCCTGTGAACGGGAAGGAGCCGAATTACGTGATCGGTTACGGCAGCCTGATGCAGACGAGGTCAAAGGAGCAGACCTGGGGCGATACCGGTCCCAACCTTCCGATCATCCTGCGCGGTTTCGAGCGCCGCTGGAACGCACGCGGACGGAACCCCGGCGTCAATACGACCTATGTCGGGGTGGCACGGGTCGCCGGGGCCCGAATGGCGGCCAGCCTCTTTCGCGTGCTCGACCCGACGGCCTTCCGTTCGGGCGACCGGCGCGAAAACGTTTATTGCCGGGTGGCCATCGTCCCGTCCGAGGTCGAGATGCTCGACGGGACGGATACGCCCCGCCGGGGCAAGATCTGGATATATCTGCCCCAGAAAGCGAGCGACGACCCGCCGGCCGCGGACTATCCGATCATCCAGACATATGTCGATCTGATCCTGAGCGGCTGTATCGAGCTTTCCCGCCTGGTGGTCGACCGGGAACGGGATTTCGTCGCGGACTGCGTCACCACGACGAAGGGCTGGTCGGTCTATTGGGTCAATGACCGCCCGAACCCGCGCCGACCGGACAACGGACTGCTCGTCCGGCGCATCGACGGTCTTCTGAAACGGTTGCTGCCGAAGGAATTCGCGGCGATCCGGATCGAGTAGGGCGGCGGCTCTCCGGTTCAGTCGGCGTCGTACAGACCGCGCTTCTTGTGCCAGTCCTCGATACCTTCCTCCGGATACTCGTCGAAATGCCGGTCGTGCAGACCCTCGGGCGGCACGTCCACCCAGTTCGCCTTCGACCCGAGCATGAGGTGGACCCGTTCCGGCGCCGCCGGCAGCGGCGTGTCGATCGCCGAAGCCATCGGATAAACCCAATCGGACCAGCGCGGGTCGGACAGGTAGAGCGGGCTGCCGCATCTCGAACAGAAATGCCGTCGTCCCTCGCTCGATTGGCCGTTCTTCACGGCCCGGTAGACCGAGACATTCTCTTCACCGTCGACCTTCAGGCTGTCGGCCTGGCCCATGATGTTGATGGCATATCCTCCGCCGCCTCCCGTCTTGCGGCAAATCGAGCAGTAACAGTAATTGAAGGGGACCGGCGTGTGGCTCACGACCGTAAAGCGGACCGCACCGCAACTGCAGGAACCTTCGAGTTTCATGGGGCGTATCTCCGATGCTCAACCGGTCGCCGCACCGTTATCCCCAGGAGCGGGAAGACCCGGGGGCAGTTCTGCATGACAGGCGGGCGGGCGACGCGCTATAGACGAACCCTATAAGAAGTCGAGGAAGAGTCCATGGCCGGAAGCGTGAACAAAGTCATCCTGGTGGGCAATCTGGGGCGGGATCCCGAAGTGCGGAACCTGTCCGACGGATCGCCCGTCGTGAACCTGTCCGTCGCGACGTCGGAGACGTGGCGCGACCGGTCCAGCGGCGAACGGCGCGAGCGCACGGAATGGCACCGGGTCGTGATCTTCAACGACAAGCTGGCCGAGGTCGCACAGCAATATCTGCGCAAGGGCTCGAAGATCTATATCGAGGGCCAGCTTCAGACCCGGAAATGGACGGATCAGTCCGGCGTGGAGAAGTACACGACAGAGGTCGTTCTTCAGCGCTTCCGCGGCGAATTGCAGATGCTCGATACGCGCGGTGGCGGCGGGGCCGGTGGCGACGACTACGGGGGCGGAAGCGGCTCCTATGGCGGTTCGTCAGGCGGCGGTTCCCAGGGGGGCGGTGGCGGCGGATCGGCGCCCGCTGGCGGCGGCGATTTCGACGACGAGATCCCGTTCTAGAAAACGGCCTCTCGCCGTCCGCCGCAAGGCGGCCAATCCACAGCATATTGTTGTGCACCCGGTGCGCGTCTGCTAAATTTTGGGGTCCCTGCGGTTGCCGGGCGGTGCTTTTTCGTGTCGCTCAATCACCGCTCGAGCCCTGATGTATAACTCTCTGCAAGAAAAGAGATTTTTGTGGAAACGCCTGCCGGCGCCTCGCCGCGCGACATAACACCGGTTTCAATCGTCGACGAGATGAAGCGTTCCTATCTCGATTACGCGATGAGCGTGATCGTGAGCCGGGCGATTCCCGACGTGCGCGACGGCCTCAAGCCGGTCCACCGGCGCATCCTCTATGCGATGAAGGACGGCGGCTATACCAGCGACCGGCCCTTCCGCAAATCCTCGCGCATCGTCGGCGACGTCATGGGTAAGTATCATCCCCATGGCGACTCCGCGATCTATGACGCCATGGTGCGCATGGCGCAGGATTTCTCGATGCGGCTTCCCCTGGTCGACAAGCAGGGCAACTTCGGCTCGCTCGACGGTGATCCGCCGGCGGCCATGCGCTACACGGAAGCGCGTCTCGCCAAATCGGCGGAGACCATGCTTGAGGATATCG
>CAYGKX010000346.1:4417-4895 GCA_964350225.1 uncultured Rhodospirillaceae bacterium
CGCCTATATCGACGACCCCACCATGGGGGTCGAGCGGGTGATGGAGTTCCTGCCGGGGCCCGATTTTCCGACCGGCGCGCTCATCATCGGGCGCCAGGGCATCTTCGACGCCTATCGCACCGGGCGCGGCAGCGTCACCATGCGTTCCAAGACGCATGTCGAGGAGATCCGGAAGGACCGCGAGGCGATCGTGGTCACCGAGATTCCCTATCAGGTCAACAAGTCGCGCCTGTTGGAACGCATCTCGGAAGTCGTGCAGGACAAGACGGTCGAGGGCATTGCGGACCTGCGCGACGAATCCGACCGTGACGGCGTTCGCGTGGTCATTGAACTGAAGCGGGAAGCGGACGCCGACGTCGTCCTGAACCAGCTCTTCCGCTTCACGCCGCTGCAGACCAGCTTCGGCATCAACATGCTGGCGCTCAACGGCGGCCGGCCGGAACACCTGACCGTCCTCGACGTGCTCAAGGCGTTCGTC
>CAYGKX010000347.1:0-4856 GCA_964350225.1 uncultured Rhodospirillaceae bacterium
GGTCGACGGCGGCTGGACGGCGCTGTAGCGCCGCCAGCCGGACCGACACTCCGGCCAGACCTCTTCGACAACATCGATCAAATCGACCTCACCGAAGGCTGACCGGCACGAACCCCGGCTCGTCCGGCCACAGCGCCGTGCCGGCGTCCAGCGCCTGTGCGCGCGCCAGCAGCCGCTCCCGCGCTTCGACGTGTTTCAGGCGGCGTTCCTGGCGGCTGATGGTATGCCGCTGGTGCCGCAGCTTTTTCTGCTGGTCATGGATGATCTTCTCAAGCCGGCGCAATCGTTCCTCGACCGTGCCGGACTGAGCCTCGCTTTCGGCTGGCCAGGCGATCTGGCAGAGTACCGTTGCGGTCAGGACGACCGCTGTCGCGATTCGCGGCATTACCCCCTCCCATGATGGTTCCGATGCCGGCATGCGCCGACCGCCGTCGGCCTGACGACCGCGGCCGGGAGGATCCCGGCACCGGAAGGTTCACTCGTTCATTTCACGCCCTCACAAAGTCTCGAGTGTCAGTTCCGGCCCAGTATCGATCCCACCTGCGACAACGAAGCCCCGTTGGCGACGTTGATGATGTTCACGTTTAGGTTGAGCTGGAAGTCGACCACATTGAAGTTTCCGGGGATCACGTTGACGATCCCGATTCCGTTGAAGTTCCCGCCGCTGCCGAGCGAGACGAGCGTCTTGACCTGAAGGTTGCCGTTGTCGACGTTGACGCTGCTGCCCTCCGGCAGCGTCCCGGTCGCGCCGGGTATCCCCGTCACGCCGCCTTCGCCGTTATTGATGGTGGCGACGATGTCCATGCTCCACTGGATACCGGTCCAACCGGCCCCGCGGTGCTTCGACAATTCGCTGTCCGGCACCGTCCTGGCCCAGTCAGGCGACGGCGCGAGGTGCATTGTGCCGTCGGCGGACGTGAGGCCGGCGTGCGTGGTCCAGGCGGCCAGGAACAAGGCGAAGAAGGCGAGCGTTTTTCCCATGGCTTGATCCTCCCAATGTCAGAATTCTCCAGGCAGTGGCCTGATATGCGTGAGATTGCGGTCGAGCAGATGGCGCACCCCGCCGACGGGCGCCCGCAGCGAAGCGGTGAGCGAGAAACGGTTGTCCGGGGCCAGCTTGCGGCTGAGAAAGACCAGGATGATTCCGTTCCATCCCTTGCCGAATTCCGCGAGGCTGTAGGAGCGATTTCCGAACGCGGGGTCGGCGACGAACACCTCGCCGTTCCGGGCGCCCTTGATGACGACGAAATGTCCGTAGCCCCGGGTCGTCAGGATGCCGAGGACCGGAATCTTCAGCCGGGTCAGCGCTTCGACCTTCTTGATCTTGAAGCCGCGGACCACATAGCCGTGCCGGTCGCCATACTGCTTCAGCTCGAGCATCGAGAAGCCGGCCTTCGCGATCTTGGCGCGGTCGCCGTGCTTGATCATGTCGGCGATCAGCGTCTGCTCCTCGACCTTCCGGTTGTAGAAATATCGAAGGAGCGTCGCGAGCGCGGCGGCACCGCAACTGAGGTCGTAGCGCTGGCGCACGACATTCGTGAAACGCAGCTCCACGATAGACTTCCGTTTGACGTCGATGATGCCGCCCGCCCCGGGGATGTTCATCGGGTTGGCGAGCGCCGGATGACAGAGTGGGAACGTCAGGATCAGCGACGGCAGTGCGCGGCGCAGCGCCCTGACGGGCACGGAGAGCAGCAGGACCGGCAGTCGATCGGGTGCGCGGCTCATTTCACTGTCCTCACCGAGACGTTCACGGTCGATGTGATCGACATCTTGTTTCCGTCGCCCGAGGCGACATTGACCTGGAGGACGCCGGAGAAATTGCCGAATGAATCCTGGATCGTGTCGGTCCGCTTGTTCTCGCCGGTGATCTCGACGTCGGACGGGTCGCTCTTCACGTGACTGAGCGTGGTGTCGCTGACGCGCACGACGGCCTTTTCTCCGTTGCCGCCCGTGCCGAAAGTCATCGCGAATGCGTTGACCTGGTTGTTGAGGTTCCCAGCGTTGACGTTGATGGCGAAGAGGCCCGAGGAATTGTTGAAACTGCCGACGATGCTGGTGGAGCGGTCGGTGCCGCTCACCGCCAGGATGTTGCCGCCGGTCAGACGGGTGACATGGATGCTCGGCGCCAGCACCGCGCCGTTGGCGCCGCCGACGATGGCGATCGCGTGGACGTTCGCCTGGTTCGAGGCGTTGCCGCCGTCGATGTTGAACTGGAGAATGCCGTGGGTGTTGTTGCCGGACCCGAGGATCGAGACCGCCGTTCGGGTGTCGGTGTCGACGATCGTGTTGCCGATGATCGACTGGAAGACCGCGATCGTCGCCCCGCCATAACTCGAGACGTCGATCTGCGTGAGGGAGATGCCCGGGTCTCCGTTTTCTTGCGCGACGAGTGGCGTGGTCAGGGCCGATACGGCAACAACCGCGAGTGCGATGACGCCCGCGGAAACTGATCGACGCACGCCTGGGATCCGATCTGCCATCATGGCCTCCACCGCTACGGGCGCGCTTCGGCGCCGGTCGTTGCCCGGCCGCACCGTCGTCGCGAGTCGGCGCACGGTGGCAGGTCCGGGGTTGGGCCTCGCCGCAGAGGGGGTGACGTGCGGCGAGGCCCGGTACGCACCGGTACGTAGGCTAGTGAACCGCGCCGGCGATGCTGATCACCGTCGCCTGGTTGTTGAAGTTGCCCGTCGACTGGTTGCCGAGGGCGATGCCCTGGTTCCCGTTGAACGAGGTGACGATGTTCCCTCGCCGGAGCGAGTTAGAGTCGTTCACGGTGTTGAACGTGTTGAACTGACCGAGATCGGCTTCGGACAGGGCAACGGTGGCGCCGTCACGCCCGATGGCGATTGAGACGCCGTTCAGCTGGTTGCCGCCGTGACCGACAGACTGGTTGACCATCAACAGCCCGGAATTGTTGTTGGCCGAGTTGACGATGGTTGCGTAGCGCGCCGTCGCCCAGCCTGGAGTCTGCGAGTTCAGGGTGTTGTTCGAGGTGGTCTGCTGCGCCGAGGAATTTGATTCGGCAAAGGCGGCGTTGAAGGCGACGGCCGCGGAGAACGTGTTCCCCTGATTGTTTCCGTTACCACCGTCCTGGTTGAACTGGACGATGCCTGAGTTTCCGGTCATCGAATCCCGGATCGCCACCGTAAGCTGGTGGTGCACCGGGATGTCGCCCAGGTCTCCCGGGCCCGGAAGGGGATCCAGGTCCAGAGCCGCGATGATCGCGTCGCTGCCCCCCGGATAGTTGGTGTCGACATTAAGGTCCGTCGTCGACTGGTAAGACACCATGATCGACTCCGCGGCGCGACCGAACTCGAACACATGCGAGACGTTCACAAAGACCGTCTTCGTGATGGTCAAGTTTTCGGTCAGTGTGACCGTCTTGTCGAAATCCACGGTTGCAAGCAGGTCGGAGCCGGCTTCGATCTGCGCATTTGCCGGTCCGGTCGCCGCGGCGAACCCCAAAGCAAGGGCGGCGGCACTCGAGATGATTGTCTTTCTCATGGCTCAGGTCTCCCTCACTGGACGCCAACAGCAGAGATGCTGACGACGTTGGCCTGGTTTCCGAAATTGCCGACACTCTGGTTGCCCTGGACGATGCCGGAGTTGCCCCTCATCGAGTTGACCAGGGTCGCGTCCTTGCGAATCGCGTATTCGGTCACCGTGTTGATCGCACTGGTCTGACCCAGGGTCGCATCCGACAGCGCGACGCCGTCGGCGACAGCGGCGGCGATCGAGATCGCGTTCTGCTGGTTCAGAATGTTGCCGGTGCCCTGGTTGAAGGCGGCGATGCCGGAGTTGTTGTTCACCGAATCGCGGACAACGGCTGTGCGGAAGATGATGTTCACCGTCTCGATAGTGTTACTGATGATGGTCTGGTCGCCGTTCGCCTGCGAATGGGCGAATGCCGTGTTGTTGGGATCGCGCGGCGGCGGCGGCGGATCCTCATCCACCAAAGCGGCGGTCGCCTGGGTACCGACGACGAAGTTGCCGCTGGCATCCACGAACGCGACCGAAATGGTCGTGCCCTGGTTCACCATGTTGCCGCCGGCCTGGTTCATCGACACGATGCCGGTATTCCGGTTGCCGGAATTGATCAGCCGGTCGATCTTCTCGTCGCAGTTCGTGCAGGCTTCGTTGCCGAACTGGGACTGGTTGAACACAGCCTGCGATTCCGCAAACAGTTCGGGATCGTCATTCACGAAGACCACGAGGTTCACCGTTTTCGTCTTCGTGATCGTCTCGGCAATATCGATGTCGACCGCCTTGGTGAAGACGATATCGGTGTAGACGTCCGCCTTTGCCGATTGGGCACTCAACCCAAGAGCGACCGCGGCGCCGAGGAGGTAAGCCTTGCGCATTTCTGCCTCCGTCCCTTGTTGCTGTTCGCCCGACGGGATCGTCCCGAAGGGCCGCCCCGGATCCTTTCTTGGCCTGATCGGCGTCGGTAAGGACCGCGAGAGAAGTTGAGGGTAAGGGCGGCGGCGGAGCGCTCCATTCCCCAAACGCGATCAATGGCGGGACAAAAAGACAGTAGCGCCTACCCAAGATTGATTAGTCGGGCAGGTGATCCCTCGTTTCTCGTTCGGTTGGGCCGGCTTTGTATTAAATTTAAAAAAATTGATTTAGATATCTAAGAAAAAGGTCAAAATGAAAAATATGACACGATAAAATATTGAAATAATGAGTAAAAAATTTGAATTTTTCAAAAATTACACATTCAGAACGAAGCAAGCTGATATATTACAAAATTATCAGAAGGCGGTCGGTTGGCTGCTGTTGGATGTACTGAGAAGGTGGCGCGGCGCAAAGAACAGATAGAGAGTCTCGATTTTGCTTTTATCCCAGGTGGA
>CAYGKX010000348.1:0-4850 GCA_964350225.1 uncultured Rhodospirillaceae bacterium
TGCAGAATATCGACCTGATGAATCTTGCCGGTTTCTGCCGCAACTGCCTGTCCAAGTGGTACATGGCCGCGGCGGAGGAGAAAGGTCTCGATCTCGACTATGACACGGCGCGAGAAATCGTCTATGGCATGCCCTACGGCGAATGGAAGGCCAGATACCAGACCGAGGCGACGGATGCCCAGAAGGCCGCCTTCGCCGACAGCCAGGCGAAGTCCGACCACTGAGGCCAACCACTGAGGCCAACCACTGAGGCCGGCCGCCGGCATCGCCGACAGATCGAGACAGGGAGCAAGACAGCATGAACGATTTCGAAGCCGCGGACGGCGCATCGGACGCCCCGACGGAGACCCAGACAACCTCCGTCGGCGGCATCGCCGGAGACATTCTCAAGGCCTATATCGAGCGGATCGAGCGGCTGGAGGAAGAGAAGAAGAACCTGGCAGCCGACATTCGCGAGATCTATGCGGAAGCGAAGGGAAACGGCTTCGAGCCCAAGATCATGCGAAAGCTGGTCTCGCTTCGGAGAATGGATCAGTCGGACCGGCAAGAGGAAGACGAACTTCTGGACCTGTATCGGCGGGCCGTCGGCCTCTAAATCTTACCGTTAACATTAAAACTTAAGAAATTCGAAAACACATTCCGTCCAATGTTAGCTGCCGAAAGGTCGGCGCCGGAGGGACGGCCCACGGCGCCGGGAATGTAACTGGCCAGGAAGTAATTGGACGGACATGGTTTTCCGCCCGCGCATCCTGCAAGACGTAGCGGAATACGCCATTCGGACCGAAGGCCGGTCTGCGGGCGGCCCCGACGAAAGTCTTCAGGATTTTAACCAATTGGAGCCGTCGGGGTTTCTTGTCCGAGACGACCGCGGCTCCGCCAGTCTGACCAGCGCCAGCGCCATTGCACTGGGGCCGTGGGCGGTGTTTGCCCTGTCTTTCCTCATCCTTGCCGCCTACCGCGACGAGATCGAAGAGGAAGTCGGCTCGCTGTTCCACGCCGTCGACCTGGACGGGCTGCGCGACCTGAGCCATCTCCTCGCTGGCGATCCGCCGCCTCTCCCCATGTTCGGCCAACGCGACGGTACGGTTGACCAGGTGTCGACGGTCAGCGTGGACGAGGTTCTGGCGGCCCCCAGCTTCTCCGCGGGGCCCAATCTCGCAGAAAAATCGGTCACGTCCGGGCCGCTCGCGGTAGCGACTCTGCCCGACGAGCTGTTCAAATTCGACCTCGGGGCACCGAACGACGACCCGAATACAAACGCGGTCGACGACCGCCGGCGGGACTATTCCGTGGCTCCCGGGGAACCGACCTCGACGAAGAACGTCACCCCGGTCAAATTTGATCCGGACGAAGGGAATGACGAAGGCGGCGATGAGGGCGGCGACGAGGGCGGCGATGAGGGGCGCGGAGACGGCCCCGGCCGCAGCGGCACGATCATCTGGGGCACGGACAAGGACGAGAGGCTGACCGGCACGGCGGACGACGACGCGATCTTCGGGCAGGCCGGCAGCGACGTGCTCGAAGGCGGCTTCGGCGACGATTATATTTTCGGCGGCAGCGGCTCGAACTCGATCGATGGCGGCCACGGTCACGACATCGCCGGGTTCACGGGCGCGTCGACGGACTATTCGGTCTTCCGGAACGAGGACGGCAACCTGACGGTCGTCCACCTGGCCTCCGGCGATCGGACGAAGCTCGAGAATGTCGAGCGCATCTACTTCGCCGATGGGAACCTCGACGTATCCGAACTTCCCGACGGTTTCGGCCGCGTCCTCTACTCAGGCCTTCTGGACCGCCAGAAGACGACCCGGGACCTGCTGGACGAACTGGATGTCGGTGAACTCGACGACACCGATGAAAATCCCGGTTCCGGCGATGGTTCGGGCGACATCATCAACGGGGACAGCGGCGACAACGACTTGATCGGAACGGAAGGCGACGATCTCATCTTTGGCGGGCCGGGCAACGACCGGATGGCGGGGATGGGCGGCGACGACCTTCTGGTCGCCGAGCCCGGCAACGATCTGATCGACGGTGGCGACGGCTTCGACGCCGTCGGAACGGCAAGCGCCTCGACCGATCAGACCCTCTTTCGGAACCAGGATGGCAGCTTCCGGCTCGTCAACACGGTGACCGGCGACACCACGACGATCCTCGCCGTCGAACGCCTGTATTTTGGCGACGGTTTCGTCGACCTGTCGGCGATGGGTTCGGAGCGTGGAGAGATCGATCTCCGCCAGTGGCTGGACCCATCGATGACCAGTCAGGATCTGATCGACCAGTATGGCGGCGCAGAAGAGGACGATCCGGAAGGAGAGATCCTGATCCCGGCACCGGCCGATCTTGCCAACGTCATTCGTGGCGACGAGGGCGACAACGATATCGTCGGAAGCGACGGCAACGACCTGATCGTTTCCGGTGCGGGCGACGACCGCGTTGCGGGCCTTGGCGGTAACGACGTGCTGGCGGTTGCCCCGGGGTCCGACCTGGTCGACGGCGGCGACGGCACCGACCTCGCGGCTTTCCAGTCGCCCTCGACCAAGTTCTCCCTCTATCTGATGAGCGACGGCTCCTTCAGCGTCGTCAACGAGCTCACGGAAGAAGAGACCATCCTGATCGACGTCGAGCATCTGCTGTTCGCGGACGGATCCGTCGACCTGACGCAGGTCGACCAGCTCGGCCAGGTCGACCTGCCGACCCTGCTGGACCGTTCGACAACAGTATCCGACATCGAACCGCTGTTCTCGCTGCCGGAAGACGGAGGCGGGATCGTCCCGACTGTCGACAAGCCGGGCATCACCCTCGTCGGCGACGGCAAGGACAACCATCTGATCGGGTCGCAAGGGGCCGATATTTTGGTCGGCGGCGCGGGAGACGATCGGATCGAGGCGTTGGACGGCGACGACCTGGTGATCGCCGAACCCGGCAGCGACCTCGTCGACGGCGGCGGCGGACAGGATGCGGTCGCGATCCAGGGCCTGTCGAAAGGCTACAGCCTGTACAAGATGACCGACGGTTCCTACAGCCTGATCGACAATGCATCCGAGACCGATACGGTCCTTCGGAATGTCGAACAGATATATTTCGGGGACTGCTTCGTCGACATCGCCGAGTTTCGCGGACCGGCCGGCATGGTCGACATGTCCCGGCTGATCGACACGACCCGGACCTCCTCGGACCTTCTCGTCGACCTGGGTGACGTTCTGGAACAGGCGGGCGCCGAAGACGAGCCGGACGAATATGGATTGCTCGTGGTCGGGACCGAGGCGGGCGAACGGCTGACCGGCTCCGAGGTCGGGGACTTCATCATCGGCGGCGCGGGCGACGATGAACTGGTGCCCCTGGCAGGGGACGACATCGTCATCGCCGGCCCAGGGAATGATGCGATCGACGGCGGCGCGGGGTTCGACATCGCGGGCTTCGACGCCCCATCGACGAGTTTCGCGCTGACCTACAACGAGGACGGCAGCTACCGCCTGGACGATACCAAGGGCGGCGACAGCGTGCATCTGGTCGATGTCGAAAGCCTGTATTTCAACGACGGCGCCGTCGACCTGACGACCCCGCCCGACAGGGAAGGGATCGTCCATATGGGCGACCTTCTGGACACCGACAGCACGGTCGAGGACCTGTACGGGCTGTCCGGAAATTACGCCCCGGCGTCCGGCGGGACGGATGAGGACGACGGCGCGGACCCCTTCCCGATCCTCGTGCCGCCGCCCGTAACGATCTTCGACCAGCCGCTGGTCACGAATTCGGAAACCGGCGAGAACGTCTGAGCCAGGTGCCTGGCGCCCCTACTCCGCCGCCGCTCGAGTGGAGCCGGGAGCTCCGGCCGGGCTGTCGAAGCGCGCGAGCAACTCCCCTTCCCGCTTCTTGACGCGTTCCACCGCCGCTTCCTTGATGTGGCCGAAGCCGCGGATATCGTCGGGCAACTCGGCGATTTCGACCGCGAGGTCGTGCTTCTCGGCACTCAGGCCGCCGAGCAGGCGGCGAACAGTCGCCTGGTAATCGCCGATCAGCCGCCGCTCCATCCGCCGTTCGGCCGTCTTGCCAAAGGGGTCGAGCCATGTGCCGCGCAACCGCTTGAAGCGGGCGAGCATCCGGAAAGCACCGAAGATCCAGGGACCGAAGGTCATCTTCTTCAGCTCGCCGGTCTCCGGATCGCGCGGCGCGAGAAGCGGCGGTGCGAGGTGGACCTTCATCTTGTACTCGCCGTCGAAGGCCCGGCGCAGGTCGGCCTTGAACTTCGGGTCGGAATAGAGGCGCGCGACCTCATACTCGTCCTTGTAGGCCATCAGCTTGAACAGGTTGCGGGCGACGGCCGCTGCCAGTCCGGTCTTGCCGGGGACCTTCTCCGCTTCCTGCCGCTGGACGTCGCGAACAAAGCTTTCATAGCGCGCCGCGTAGGCCTTGTTCTGATAGGCCGTCAGTTCGTCGACCCGTATTGCTATCGTCTCGTCCAGGGTCCTCGGGCGGACGCTGTCCAGCGGCACGGGGGCCGCCGGGAAGGCGATCTTGAGCACAGCATCCGGATCGACGGCTGCCCGCCGCCCCCAGGTCAAGGCCTCCTTGTTCGACGCAACGGCGATGCCGTTCAGCTCGATCGCCCGCTCGATCGCGTCGAGAGAGACCGGCACCAGTCCCTTCTGCACCGCGTATCCCAGCATGAACATGTTGGTCGCGATGGAATCGCCCATCAGCGCCGTGGCGATGTCGGTTGCGTCGAGGCCATCGAACGCCTCGGCGCCGACCGTTTCCCGCACGATGTCGGCAAGCGCGGCGGAAGGGAACTTGAGGTCCCGGTCGCGGATGAAGCCGGCGGTCATGGTCTCGTGGGTGTTGACCAC
>CAYGKX010000349.1:0-4848 GCA_964350225.1 uncultured Rhodospirillaceae bacterium
GATCGAGGCCGAGGCTCTGACGCGTGTCTACGATCTCGGCGCCGGCGCCGTCCGCGCCCTGGATGCCGTCAACCTGTCGATCGACCGGGGCGAGTTTGTCGCCATCATGGGACCGTCTGGCTCCGGAAAGTCGACCTGCATGCACCTTCTCGGCTGCCTCGACCGGCCGACGGCCGGGCGCTATCTCCTGGACGGCGTCGATGTCTCCGACCTCCGGCCCGACGGCCTCGCCACCATCCGGAACGAGAAGATCGGCTTCGTTTTCCAGTCCTTCAACCTGCTCGGCCGGCAGACGGCGCTCGAGAATGTCGAGATGCCGCTTCTTTATGGCGGGCTCGGCCGCCGCGAGAGGCGGGACCGGGCGGTTGCCGCCCTGGAGGCCGTCGGCCTGGCCGAGCGGATGGACCACCGCCCCAACCAGCTCTCCGGCGGCCAGCAGCAACGGGTCGCCGTCGCCCGGGCCATCGTCAACGAGCCGGCGATGATCCTGGCGGACGAACCGACCGGCGCGCTCGATAGCCGGACCGGCCTGGAGATCGTTGCGCTTCTCCAGTCGCTGAACCAGCGCGGCATCACCGTCGTCGTCGTGACCCACGATGCCGAGCTGGCGCGTTTCGCCGGCCGCGTGCTGCACTTTCGCGACGGCCACCTCGTCGCCGACGAACGGGTGGCGAAACCTCTCTCGGCCGCGCGACTGCTGTCCCCGGAACCGGCAGGGGCGGAACCCGCGGTGGCCGCGTCCCTGCCGGACGATGCGGTGGCCGTGCAATCCAGTTCCGAGACCGGGGCAGCACCGCACCCGTCGACAAGCGATCCTTCGGTCGACGGGCCGGACGGCGAGGTGATCGAGCTGGCCCCCCTGACCGCGCCGGTCGGGCCGCCGCGCCGGCACCGGCCGTTTATCGACGGGCACTCCTATCCGGAGGCGGCCGAATGACCCCGCACGACGCCCTGCGCGCCGCGGCCCATTCGCTCCGCGCCAATCTTCTGCGCAGCATCCTGACCTCGCTTGGCATCATCATCGGTGTCGCCGCGGTCATCATGATGGTGGCCATCGGCGCCGGCGCCGAGCGGCGGATCCAGAACCTGATCCAGAGCATGGGGTCGAACCTCGTGATGGTCTATCCGGGTGTGTTGAGCCGGCGAGGCGTCCGATCGGCCTCCGGCTCGCTCTTCTCCCTGAAGGAAAAGGATGCGGCGGCGATCGCCCAGGAGGTTCCGTCCGTCGACGTGGCGGCGCCGCTGATCAACCAGAGCAAGCAGCTCGTCTTCGGAAATTCCAACTGGAACGCGGTCGTCTACGGCACGTCGCCGGGCTATTTCGTCGCCCACAACTGGCGGATCGCGGCAGGCCGCGCCTTCGACCAGACGGATATGACGAGCGGCCAGAAGGTTGCGGTCATCGGCGGAACCGTCGCGGAGAAGCTGTTCGAGGGGCGCAATCCGGTGGGCCAGCGCATGCGCATCGGCCGCGTACCCTTCAGGGTGATCGGGATCCTTGCCAGAAAGGGCACGGCACCCTGGGGCAGCGACCTGGACGATATCGTTGTCATTCCGATGTCGGCCGCCCGGTCGCGGGTGCTGGGCGGGCCGTTCGCCCAGCGCGGGGCGGTCATGTCGATCTCCATCCGGGTCGTGGAGCCGGACAGGATCGGCGAGGCGATCTCGGACATCACCGCGCTGTTGCGCCAGCGGCACCGGCTGCGCCCCGGCGTCGCCGACGACTTCCGGGTCCGCAACATCAGCGCCATTCTGGAGGCGCGGGCCCAGTCGTCCCGCACCATGACAGTGCTGCTCGCCTCGGTCGCCGCCATCTCGCTGATCGTCGGCGGCATCGGGATCATGAACATCATGCTCGTCTCGGTCACGGAGCGGACCCGCGAGATCGGCCTGCGCATGGCGACCGGCGCGAAAGGACGGGACATCATGTTCCAGTTCCTGATCGAATCTGTCGTCCTGTCCGCCATCGGCGGGGTGGTCGGCATCGCGCTGGGGATCGTCGGGTCGGAGATCCTGGCCTCCTCCGCCGGATGGCCGACGATCATCGACCCCGAGGCGATCGTCATCGCCGTTCTCTTCACGGCCGTTATCGGCATCTTCTTCGGCCTGTATCCAGCGCGGAAAGCGTCGCGGCTCGACCCGATCGACGCGCTGAGGTTCGAGTAGCGGGACGTTCCGCAGACCCTTTTTGTTCTCAAGCGAAGGCCGCCCCCCTACACTCGGCGCCCATGAGCCGATTTCTCGCCATCGACTTCGAGACCGCCAATCCCATGGCGGACAGCGCCTGCGCGGTCGGGCTGGTACGCGTCGAGGACGGGGTGGTCGTCGACCGGACCGCTTATCTGATCAACCCGCATTACACGGATTTCCGGTTCCGCTCGATCCACGGCATCAGCCGGGAGGATGTCGCCGATGCCCCGGACTTCCGTGCCGCCTGGCCGGAGATCGAGCGGGCCTTCGACGATGTGGACTTCGTCGCCGCCCACAATGCGCGCTTCGATCGGGGAGTCCTCGCCGCCTGCTGCGACGTCTGGCTCCTGCCCATGCCGGACTTGCCGTTCGTCTGCACGGTGCGGCTCGCCCGCGCCGTCTGGAACCTTCGGCCGACCGGTCTGAAGCATTGCGCGCGGTTTCTCTGCGTGCCGCTGAACCACCACGACGCGCTGTCCGACGCCAATGCCTGCGCGGAGATTGTAATGGCCGCGGAGATCGAGGGCTGGCGATTTTCGCCGGACGATCCCTGTGCGTTGCCCAACCCCTTAAGTTTGCGGCAATATCCCCCGTAAGGGAGGACATAAAACATGACAGATAACACAACCGATAATCCGGCCACTGTGCCGCCGTCCGAAACCGGACCAGACGGCGCAGCCGAGGCCGCACCTGCCGCGACGCCGAATGCGGCCGGTTCCGCGGACATCGAGATGCCGTGGCTGAAGAACTATCCGCAGGAAGTCGACTACGACTTCACATTCGAGGAACGTCCCCTCTACGACATCCTGGACAAGTCGGTCGAACGCTACGCCGACAAGCCGTTCCTCGATTTCCTCGGCAAGACGATGACCTATGGCGAGGTCGGCAAACTGGTCGACAAGGCCGCCAAGGGCTTCCAGGACATCGGCGTGAAAAAGGGCATCAAGGTCGGGCTGTTCCTGCCCAACTGCCCGCAATTCATCATCTGCTATTTCGGCATCCTCAAGGCCGGCGGCACGGTGGTGAATTTCTCCCCGCTCTATTCCCGGCCCGAGATCGAGTATCAGATCGAGGATTCCCACACCGACATCATGGTGACCCTCGACCTGGAAGTGCTTTACCCCAAGCTGGAGCCACTGCTCGCCTCGACGCGCCTCGCCAGGCTGGTGGTCGGCAACCTTTCCGAGGTGCTGCCCTTCCCGAAGAACATGCTCTACCCGTTGCTCAAGCGGAAGGAGATCGCCAAGGTCCAGTGGGACGACCGCCACACCCCCTTCAAGTCGCTGATCGACAACGACGGCGCCTATGCTCCGGCGGACATCGACCCGGCGGAGGACATCGCGGTGCTGCAGTATACCGGCGGCACGACTGGCGTCTCCAAGGGGGCGATGCTGACCCACAACAACCTGGTCGCGAATACCGAACAGGGATGCCGCTGGAGCCATACGGCCGAGCCGGGCAAGGAAGTGATGATGGGCGTCCTGCCCTTCTTCCACGTCTTCGCCATGACGGTGGTCATGAACCAGTCGATCTACTGGGGGGCGGAGATCGTCATCCATCCGCGGTTCGAGCTGGAAGCGGTCCTGAAGGACATCGCCAAGAAGAAGCCGACCATGCTGCCGGGCGTGCCGACCATGTACACGGCAATGGCCAACCATCCGCGGATCGGCGACTTCAATCTGAAGTCGATCAAGTCATGCGTCTCCGGCGGCGCGCCCCTCCCGGTCGAGGTGAAAGACCAGTTCGAGCGGCTGGCGGGCTGCGCGCTGCGCGAAGGATATGGCCTGACGGAGAGTTCGCCCATCGCAACAGGCAATCCGCTGACCGGCGTCAACAAGGGGGGCTCGATCGGACTGCCGATGCCGGGCACCAAGATCGTCATCACGGATCGGGAGAACCCCCACAAAATCCTGCCCCGGGGCGAGGACGGCGAGATCTGCATCGTCGGTCCGCAGGTGATGAAGGGATACTGGAACCGGCCGGAGGCGACGGAGGCGACGATCATCGACGGCATGCTGCATACCGGCGATGTCGGGTATATCGACGAGGACGGCTACACCTTCATCATCGACCGGATGAAGGACCTGATCCTCGCCGGCGGCTTCAACGTCTACCCCCGCCATGTCGAGGAGGTCATCTACCAGCACCCGGAAGTCGAGGAGGTGACCGTCATCGGCATCCCCGACGACTATCGCGGCGAAAGCCCCAAGGCCTTCATCAAGAAGCGCGAGGGCTCGCCGATCACCGAGCAGGACATCCTCGACTTCTGCAAGGACAAGCTCGGCAAGCACGAGATCCCGCGCGAGGTGGAGTTCCGGCCGGAGCTGCCGAAGACCATGATCGGCAAGCTGTCGAAGAAGGAACTCGTCGCGGAGGAGAAGGCCAAGTACGAGGCGAAAAAGAAAGCCGAGGCGACGGGCTAGGCCCGGCTGGCCGACCGGGACGGGCCGACTGGGATGGGCCGACTGGGATGGGCCGACCGGGATGGGCCGACCGGGATGGGCCGACCGGGATGGGCCGACCGGGATGGGCTGGTCGAGTAGAGGCACGGGAAGTGGAGGGCACTCAATCCGCACCCACTCCCTTCGGGGAGAGGGAGGGGTCAGGGGGAGAACACGGGCGTTTGCCAATTTGCCTGTTGCCGCCCCATCCCCCTCA
>CAYGKX010000350.1:0-4847 GCA_964350225.1 uncultured Rhodospirillaceae bacterium
CGGCGGTTGGAACCGACGGAAACCGACAGGAGAGGCGAAATGGGCCAGCACGGCACATTCTACTGGAACGAATTGATGACGAACGACCCGGCGAAGGCCGCGGCCTTCTACAAGGAGGTTTGCGGCTGGACGACGCAGACGATGCCGATGCCGGAGGGCGGGGAGTACACGATCATCATGGCGGGCGAGACCATGGCCGGCGGCATGATGGACAAGTCGAAGACGCCGGCTGCCGACGCGCCGACCCATTGGGCGGCCTATGTGCAGGTGGACGACGTCGATGCCGCGGTCGCAAAGGTCGCCGGCGCCGGCGGCACCGTCCTGATGCCCTGTTTCGATGTCGAGGGCGTCGGCCGGATCGCGATGGTCCAGGATCCCACAGGGGGCGCAATCGGCCTCATGACCCCGTCGCCGGAGGCGGCGGAGCAGCCGGACGCCTGACGGAGAGGATTCCGGTCAGTCCAACGACGCCAGACCGCGGGTCGCCCACCGGCCCGCCGCCAGCAGGCGCTCTGACAAGTCCGGGTCCGCCGTCGCGCGGGACAGGATCAGGGCGCCGACACATTGCGCGACCGTTGCCGCCGCGGCCGCTTCCGGGGCGGTATGGCCGTCCGGCATCTGGCGCGAGAGTTCGTCGATCAGATCGCGGATGACGGTGTCCTGAGCGTCGCGGACTGCGTCGTCCGCGACGGCGACCCGGCCCGCGAGCGAGGCCATGGGGCATCCTCCGCCTTCGTAGTCGCGATGTCCGGTCGAGAGATAATCGTCCACCACCATTTGGCGGCTTGTATCGACATCGTCGCCCGCCGACGCGGCCTCGCGCAGGTAGTTCGCGAAGAAGACACGGCCGACCACCGTCTTCAGCAGATCTTCCTTGCTCTCGAAATGGGCGTAAAAGCCCCCGCGGGTCATGCCGATGGCGGCCATGATGTCGTCGATCCGGACGGCGTCGTAGCCGCGTGCGCGGAACAGCCGATCGGCGGCATCGATGATCCTCGCGTGGGTTTTCTCCTTTTCCGCTTTGCTGCGGCGCATCGTCCTCGTCTCTCCGGCGGGTGGGCGGGCATCGGCTCGTGTGCGCGCGGACCAAGGGGCCCTTCGTCCGCCGTCCGATCACGGCGATCAACCGCCGCGTTATAGCACGTGCCAATTTAGATGTTTATCGTCATATAATTTTAGATTATCACTGACATCTAAATTGATGGGGCGCGGGACCGCGGCCATTGCAACGGAGGACATCGGAAATGCCGGAGGCGGTGGGGCTTGTCGGGTTATATGCGGGGATACTGGGGCTGCTGGGGCTCGTCCTCGCAATCCGCGTGGTGGCGACGCGCGCCAGAAAGGAGATCGGCCTGGGCGACCGCGGCGACCCCGCGATGCTCGCGGTCATCCGCACCTTCGGCAATTTTGCCGAATATGTTCCGTTGGCCCTGGTGTTGATCCTGATCGCCGCCTTGTCGGGTGTCGCCCTCTGGGCCGTCCATGCACTCGCCGGCGGCCTGCTTCTGGGCCGCATTCTTCACAGCGTCGGGGTCAAGCCGGACACGCCCGTAACGCTCGGCCGGATCGCAGGCGCGTCCATCACCTGGCTGGTGATCGCGGCCGCGGCCTTGCTATTGATCTATCTCGCCGTCGCGGGCGGGGGCCGGAACGGCTGAGGCGCCTCCGGTCGCCGGTCGGGCAGACCCCGGCGCCTATTCCCTCAGCTTGAAGCGCTGGATCTTTCCGGTTGCGGTCTTGGGCAGTTCCTCCACGAACCGCCACCAGCGGGGATACTTGTAGGGCGCGAGGCTCTGCTTCACATGGGCATGGAGTTCGCCCACAAGCGCCTCACGGCCGGTGTCGTCGGCGGCGTGCGCCGGCTCCTTCAGGACTACCCAGGCCTCTGGCTTGACGAGCCTGTCCTTGTCCTCCCGCGCGACGATGGCGGCTTCCAGCACCTTGGGATGCTCGATCAGGCAGGCCTCGATCTCGACCGGTGAAGTCCAGATGCCGCCGACCTTCATCATGTCGTCGGACCGGCCCTCATAGACGTAGTAACCGTCCTCGTCCTGGCGATAGGTGTCGCCGGTCGAGAGCCAGCCGTCGGCGAGCATCGTCTCCGACGTCTTTTCCGGCTTGTTCCAGTACAGCCGGGCGGTCGAGGCTCCCCGGATATGCAGGGTACCCGCCGTGCCGCGCTCGACCGGCGCGCCCGCCTCGTCGACGATCCGGGCCTCGTAGCCCGGGACCATCCGGCCGCTCGTCCCGGGCCGCTGGTCGTCGGGCCGGTTCGAGATGAAGATGTGTAGGGCCTCGGTCGAGCCGATACCGTCGAGGATCACCAGGCCCGTCTTCTCCTTCCAGGAGCGGAAGAGATGGGCCGGCAGGGCCTCGCCCGCCGACACGCAATAGCGCACGGAGGAGAGGACCGGGTTCGCTTTGTCGAGGGCCGCGAGCTGCGCGGCATAGAGGGTCGGTACGCCGAAATAGAGGGTCGGCTTGAACCGCTCTATCACCTCGAAAGTCATGTCCGGCGTCGGGCGGGGTGCCGCCAGCACCGCCGTGCCGCCGACCCAGAGGGGGAAGGTCATGGCGTTGCCGAGGCCGTAGGCGAAGAAGAGCTTGGCCGCGGAAAAGAAGACGTCGTCCTCCCGCGCGCCCAGCACATCGACACCATAAAGCTGGCTTGTCACGACCATGTCCCGGTGGCGGTGCACCGCGCCTTTGGGAAAGCCGGTCGAGCCCGAAGAGTAGAGCCAGAAGCAGTCGTCTTCCGCGCCGGACGGATAAGGATCGAGCGCGTCGGATGCGCCCTGGGTCGCCGCGACGGCTTCGGCGATGGGCAGCGCGTGGGCCGGCCTGGTTGTCGCTTCCGCCAGCGCCGGCTCCACCTCGTCCGCGAAAGGTTCCGACCAGACGACAACCGCCGCCCCGGAATCCTCGATCATGTAGCGATAGTCTTTCGCGCGCAGGAGCGTATTGACGGGGACCGGGACCACGCCCGCCTTGATCGCGCCCCAGAAGGCGTAAAAGAATTCCGGACAGTCGGCGACGACCATCAATTGGCGTTCGCCGGGTGCCACGCCCTTTGCCTTGAGCATGTTGCCCCAGCGGTTCACCTCCCGGGCGAGCTCCGCATACGTCACTTCCCGGCCGTCCAGCGTGCGGATCGCGATCTTCTCGGAGCGGCCCTCGTCCAGGTGGCGGTCGATGAAGGGCATGGCGGCGTTGAAGCGCGGCGCATAGGCGATCTGGCTGACCGCGCCGCCGGTCGTGATGGCGACGGTATGGTCCTGCATGACGGGTGTTCCTCCGGACTGTCCCATTTCGGGTCTGTTCTGTTATCGGTCTGGGAACACTACATACAGCCGTTCGGCGAAATTCGGTACGGCCAGCCGTCTGCGGCCCTTTGTCCCAGCCTCCTATGTCCTGTTGTCATGTGGCATAGATCGCGGCAGGGAACAACGTCGCACCAACGACCAGAACAGTGTCATGGCTCTCGCTGCCGCATCGCCGTCTTTCGCCGCCGACCTGCGCCCGCCCCACCGGGCGGTCGCCATCTGGCTGTTCGTTCTGGCCGGCATGGTCTTTGCCATGGTTGTCCTGGGCGGTGCGACGCGCCTGACCGAGTCCGGTCTCTCTATCGTCGAATGGAAGCCGTTCCTCGGCTGGATCCCCCCGATGAGCGACGCGGCCTGGCAGGAGCTGTTCGACAAGTACAAGGCCTATCCCCAGTACCAGAAGATCTTTCCCAATCTGACCCTTGCCGGCTTCAAGGAGATCTTCTGGCTGGAATACCTGCACCGGGTCTGGGGGCGGGTGATCGGTATCGCTTTCCTGCTGCCCTTCCTCTGGTTTCTCATACGGGGCCGGCTGTCCCGGGCAATGGTGCCGCACCTGGTCGTTCTGTTTCTCCTCGGCGCGGCGCAGGGCGCGCTCGGCTGGTACATGGTGGCCAGCGGGCTGGTGGAGCGGCCGTCGGTCAGCCAGTATCGCCTGGCGGCCCATCTTGGCCTCGCCTTCGCGATCTATGTCTATCTGGTCTGGTTTGCCCTGGGTCTCGTCTCGCCCCGTGTCCAGAAGGGCGAAGCCGGCGGGGTGGGCGGCTGGACCGTCGTGACGTCCATCCTGGTCACCCTGACGGTTGTCGCCGGCGCCTTCGTGGCGGGGCTCGACGCCGGGCTCATTTACAACAGCTTTCCCTGGATGGGTGAGGGGCTGATTCCGTCCGACTATGTCGTCCCCGACAAGGGCTTCCTGGGCAGTCTCTTCGAGAGCCGCGCCGCCGTGCAGTTCAACCACCGGGCGCTTGCGATCGTGACGGCGGCCGTCGTCGTCGCCACCTGGATCGCCGCGCGGCGCAGCCGGGTGCCGGCCGGCGTAAAACGGGCGACGAGCCTTCTGCTGCTCGCCGTCCTTCTTCAGGTCGCGCTGGGTATATGGACGCTCCTGGCTTTCGTGCCGGTCTCGCTCGGCACTCTCCACCAGGCCGGCGCGCTGGTTGTCGTCACGGCAACGATCTGGCTCGCCCACCGCTGCAGGAGCGCGCGTCCCCGCACCGATTTCGGGGCTCCGCCCATCCGGGCGTGAGGAAACCGGTTCTTCCCCGCGGTTCGCTCAGGCCCCGACGCCGATCAGCGCGTGCAGCTTCTCGTCGTCCTCGCGCAGCGCCTGGCTGGGTCCGTCATAGGTAATCTTGCCGCGGTCGAGAACGACGACGCGTTCGGAGAAGTCGAGGGCGACCCGGGTATTCTGCTCGACCAGGATGATCGAAATACCGCTTTCCGCGCGGAGCTTCTTCATCGCGCGGGCCAGTTCGTCCACGATGACCGGCGCGAGGCCTTCGGACGGTTCGTCCATCAGGA
>CAYGKX010000351.1:0-4476 GCA_964350225.1 uncultured Rhodospirillaceae bacterium
GCAGGTCAGGCAGCGTCTTCTTGATTTCATCGACCCACTCCGGCAGGACGGCCATGGCCTCTTCCATGTCCTTGCTCGCCTCGATCTTGGCGACGACCCCTGGATCGACCTTCCCCTTCTTCAGCAAGGCGAGGATCCGTTCCTTCCCGCCTGCATTCAGCGTGTCGATCTTCGCCTGCCGCTCCTCGGGGCTCATCCGCGTCGGCACTTTCGACTGCCGTGCCTGGATATGTTCGGCCATGAGACTGGCGTAGTGCGGGATATCCCGGGGATTGGAGAGGGGTTCCTGGCACACCAGCAGATGCTTGATCCGCTCGTGCTCGAAATCCGCGATCTCCATCGTGCCGCGCCAGATCAGGGTCACGGTCCCGTTCGGCATGTCGACGAGGCAGGTATCGAGGCAGGTGACGATCTCCGCGAATTCCAGATCGTCCGGCCGCTCCGGGTCCAGGGCCCGGTCGACGAAACAGCGCACCTTGATGCCTGGAAGCCGGGCGCCCGCAACGGGACTGTCGGGATTCAGGTTCTCGAAATGCAGATGCTCGTCGCCGACGAGATAGCCCTCTACCTGCTGTTCGCGGGGCGCGGCGTTGAAGAAGCCTGGGTCGAAGTCCGCCGGCGGCAGCGGGCGGCGGCGGTAGCGCCATTCCGCGTCATAGGTTCCGGCGAGGGCCCGGCGCGGCAGGAGCGTCTTCGGCTGCACACCAAATCCCGCCGCCGGGTGATCGGTATCGAAGGGGATAGCGGTCTCGCCAACATGGAGAATGTTCGCCACCGGCACCGTCGCACCCGCGATGTCGGGAAGGGGCGCCAGGCCAATGCCATGCCGATTGAAACGCGACCGGGGCCCGCCATGGGCCCGCTCGGCGCGGATTGGCATCTCGGTGAACGGTTCGGGCCCGACGAGTCGAATATCTCCAGTCGCCTCCCGCAGCCACGCCCGGTCGCCATAGATGGCGAGTTCCTTGCGCATCGCCCCGATCGAGAAGGCAGCGGCGAGGCGGGTGACGGGTTCCCCGTGCGGCGCGTGTGCGGAGCCGATGAAGAGGCAGTCGGCACGCGGCTTGAAGGGAACCGCGTCATGGTCGGACCTGATCGAGTTGCCGACACGATCGTCGAAATCGACCGCCTTGCCGATCTTGGCCTGCTTGCCCTTGGGCAACGGCGTGCATATCCCGTCGAGATTGAGCTGGAAGGTACCTTTCACCACGACCGTGATGAAAGGTTCCTCCGGCAACAGTTTCGAGTGGACATGCTGGACGGGGAAATCAGTGTCGTTGAAGAGGCGCATCGAGAAGTCCGGCGGAATGGAGGCGGTTCGCGGACCACCAGTTTGGCGGATTTGCGAGGCGGGAAAGAAGATGAAGGGGCGGGATTACCAGGCTCGCCGAGGCTCACCCGGCATCGAGTAGATTGCCATACACGATGCCCGTCGAGGTTATGTCACCGAAGGCGAAGACCTCTTCCGAAACATCCAGATTCCCGATCACGTCGACAAGTGGCGCGGTGATCGATATGTCGCCGGCCGCCGTGAACTCCATCCCCGCCAGAGATTCAATTTCGACCGCTGAGGTCACGCCGTAGATAATCGGAGCATTCATGTAGATGCCTGTGTCGTTGATGATGATCTCGGAATCGGTGCCGCAGGACAGGGTCATGCCGGTCGCGTTCATCTCGATCTTCGGCAACCCTTCGGAGACCAGATCCGCAACCTCCTGAGCCACACAGGCCGCGATGAGGAGAGCCGTCGTCGCCAGTCCCAGGGTCTCGCAGGTGATCGGAACCACGTCGGCAAAGGCAACCTTGTAGGTCGTGTCGAGATTGTCCGGGTTGGCCTTCTGGTAGAAATCATCCATTGCAAAGGTGCCGGCCGGCAAGGCGGAGGCGAGGGCCGCAGCGGCAGCGTTTGCGATCGCCGCATACTTCACCGCCGTGGTCCAGGCGGATGAATACCCCGTCTGGATCGACAGGCAGATCTCGTCCGAGGCCGCCTGGTGGAACATCGCTTCTGTCGACATCTTCATCTTGCCGAAGGCGCGGATGGAATAGTTGCCCATCACGTCGCAGCTGCCGGCGATCTCCAGGCCGCCAACCTCCATCTTGATCGAATTGTTGACGGCATATTCCGCGGCGTTGGACAAGGTCATCTTCGCGTCGGAATTGACCTCGTAGCGCGCGCCGTAGGCATAGCTGATCTGCTGTTCGGCACTGACGTCGAAGCGCCGGATGGCCGTCAGATTATAGTCCGTCTTCTGGCCGTTGATGTAGGTCGCGCCATTCGCCGTGATGAACGACGAATCGCCCGTGTCGTGCACCCACTCCGCCTTCCGGTCCCAGTAGGTCAGCCGCCCTTCGCCTTCCACCTCGCTGGCATAATTGCCCTTGATGATCTGGGAATATTCCTTCCCGACCGACAGGGTGTAATTGGCGTTGCTGTACAGGAAGAGGCCGTCGAGATGGGCGTTGTTCTCTTCCTTCGACGCCGTATCGCCGTCGCGCCGGTCGATGTTGCGCGGCAGGGCGAAATGGTACATCGGCCCGAACTCGATCGGTGTGCCGTCGTCCTCGTATCCCTGCCACAGCGGGTGGTAGTTGTCTGAGTTCAGGATCACCCGCTCATACTCGTTCATGTCCGACCCGGCATAACCGAGGCGAATATAGGCAAGCGGCATTTCCACACTGGAGTCCGTCGGCGTCGAGAAATCCGAATAGAGCGCCTGGTATTTGAGATTATCGCCGGGCGAGTCCGCTGTCGGAACCGTGACCGAATCGTCGTCTTCCGGCAGATACAGATAGGTCTGGGTCGAGCTGCTGTTGGTCGAAGGCTGGATGCTGCCGGTGGCGCTGCCATATCCGGTCAGTTCCAGGATGAAGGTTTTTGTCGAACTCGAGGTATAGGCCTCGCTGTCGATCTCGACGGTCACGGACGCCTCGGTCACGTCGGCCGCGAAGGCAAGAGTGCCGGATGTCGCGGTATAGTGTTTGCCCTCGACGGCGGTGACGTCTGCTGTCGCATAGTCGACGGTCGTCGCATCCGCCAGTTCGCTGGAGGTTCCCGACCGCTTCACGGTGAAGACAGCCGATGTCGCGCCGTCGGAGACGGTCACGCTCGATGCAGAATAGCTTACAGTCATAACGTCCCAGTCCCGTGTCAGAGGGTGCGTCCGACTGCGTCTCCACTGTCATAGATGGGGACGCCGCGCTCAGCGCCAAGTATGACCGCCCCGGAGACACACGATCAATCCGGCGATAGGAGGGCGGCGGCCTGTTGATAGGGAGAACCGCCTGACCTAGACTTCCCTCGGCCGCGACGTTTGCCTCATTCGCTGTCTGACGTTGCACGCCACTTTTCTTCCGAACCGACTGACCAACGCTTTCTCCCGGTCGCTCGCACAATGCCGATTGGGGAGGAGGCGGTTTCGCCATTGGATGACGTGCGCACGCTGTCTCTTCTCCGCCTGGTAGGCGAACGACAAGATCGAAAACGCCTCCGCCGGTCGGACCTCTTCGACGAAGATCGATACCGGTCGCTCTATCCCGACGTGGCCGATGCGGGGGTCGATCCGATCACGCACTACCTTCGCTTTGGCGCTGCCGAGGGGCGCCGACCGTCAGACGCGTTCGACGGCAAGCTGTATCTCCAGCAGAACCCGGATGTACGGCGCGCCGGCGCCAACCCGCTCCTGCACTATCTGAAACATGGCGCATCGGAACGCCGCCCCCTACCCGCCGCCGAGACGGAAGAGGCCGGCACGCCCGTCGCGGAACTTGCCCGCTCGCTGAACCGGTCGGCGGAACGGGCCCACCTACCCCGCGTGCTGATTTTGCCGGCCATTTTCGCGGTCGGCGGGGCGGAGCGGAATGTCATTGCCGTCATGCGCCCGCTCGCGGACAGGTTTCGTTTCGTCGTCGTGACAAACGAAAAGCACACCGCCGCGCGCGGTTGCCTGTTGGGTGAAATCGCCGACGATTGCGAGGCCGTCTTCGATCTGGCGGACCTCGCGCCGCGGTCCGAGCATCTGGATATCTTCTCCGCCATCTGCACGGCCTTCCCGCCAGACCTGGTATGGGTCACCAACGGATCGATCTGGTTTCACCAGAATGTGGATGCGCTGATGGCCCTGTTCGACGGCATCCCCGTCGTCGACCAGCAGGCCTATGACCATGAGGCCGGGTGGATCGAGCATCTGACGCCGGATTACTGCGCCCGCGCCGCCCGTCTCGTCGCGATCAACACGCGGATCGAGCGCGAATTCATCGATGGGCTGGGCGCCGCCGGCAAGACGGACCTGATCCATCATGCGATCGATCTCGACCGGTTGCCGCCTTTGCCGGTGGTGTCCCGGCCGCGGAACGAGGGGCACGGCACGGGCGGCTCGACGACCCGGAAGACCGTCGTCTTCATCGGGCGCCTGGCAGACCAGAAGCGCCCCCTCGACCTGATCGAAGTCGCCAGGATTGCCGACGCGAGCGGCC
>CAYGKX010000351.1:4486-4818 GCA_964350225.1 uncultured Rhodospirillaceae bacterium
CTGCTTGAGGCCTGCGCGTCGGAAATCGAGAGTGCGAACCTGCGGAATGTCGCCCTCCGCCCCTTCGCCGAGGAGGTGGCGGAAATATACGAGATGGCCGACGCCCTGATCCTCGTCGCGGCATATGAGGGATTGCCCATCGTCATGCTCGAAGCCCTGGCCTCCGGTGTCCCCGTGCTGGCTACGGATGTCGGCGAGATCCGCCGGGTCGCGGAGGAACTCGGCGGCGGGTGCGTCGTCGTAGACGGCGCGATCGGGTGCCCCCAACGGATGGCGGGCGCCTTGACAGATTTCGTCGGCGCCCTGGACGGTCACCGGCACGCTGCCCTCCA
>CAYGKX010000352.1:0-4805 GCA_964350225.1 uncultured Rhodospirillaceae bacterium
GCAGGTCGAAGGCGCCGATGAAGTCGAGCATGCCTGCGACAGAGTAGGTTGCCGGGATGTCGGCCCACCGCTTCAGCCGCGTGCGCTCGGCTCCGGTCAGCTTGCGGAGGTTCTCCGGGTCGCTCAGGACCTGACGGGCGAGGCGGCGCATCCAGTAGACGCGGACCACCTCTGGCGGGGGGCCGACCGACAGCAGGTCCTTGAGCCGCTTCCGGTCCTGGAGCGCAAGCCGGGCGCCGTATTTCTTGTAGTAGGCATGGTCGAGGGCAAAGACGCCCCGGATGCCCGCGACGGTCTCGAGGGTGTGTTCGCTGAGCCCGACGCCGAGTTCGGCGGCCAGCCGGACCCCCTCGTAGCGGACGGGAATATCGAAGAGAAAGGCGTGCCCCTGCGCGACCCAGAGCTTCAGGGGCGCGATCCGTCGGGCAAACCGGCGCATGGCGCGGCGCTTGACGGAGGGCGGCAGGAAACTGGCCGGGTTCCACCACAGGATGACACCGTCGAGGCCGGCCTCGCGAATCGCCCGGCTGGTCGCGTCCAGGGTGAACTCGCTGTAGGGGGAGGCGAAATCGGCGACGGCGGTGAAGCCGGAGAGGACGGCCTGGGCGGCGGCGGCCCGGGTCGCCACATATATCTCCTCCCGCGTCGCGTAATGCAGGAACTGGTGCACGATGGCCGCCCAGCTTTGCAGGTCGCTGCTGGTCTTGAGGCCCCGGGAGGCGTGCTGCCAGAGATGGGTATGGGCGTTGACGAACCCGGGAAGCGCGACATGGCCCGTCATGTCGCGGACCGTCGCGCCGTCCGGTACGGGTCGGCGGGGACCGGCATAGGCGATGCGGCTGCCGGAAATGACGATCTGGCCGTCGCGGAGGACGCGCCGGTCTTCGACGTCGACGATGTCGACATGGTCGAGGACGAGGTCGGCGGCGTGCGCCGGGGCGGGCGCGCTCCCGAATCCCGCGGCAGCCGCGAAAAGCGCGAGTGCCCCGATACCGCGCCGAAGTCCCGCTGCCCGCGCCTTGCGATAGGCCCGTGGTCCGCCGTCCGACATCGCCTCTCCCTGTGCTGTCACATGCCCGCACCCGTCGGGCAAGGACGGGCATCCTGCCTGGGCAGTCTTACCAAGGGATCAAAATCGTCGGGAGTCTCGACGCCTCTCCGGCACGCTCGATCTAGCGCGGGCCGAGCGCGCCGGGGTCGCGATCACCGCCGTCGCCGCCGGGGGCGCCCGTCTTTTTCGGCTTCGCCCCGTTGGCACCGCCGTTCTTCCGCTCCAGGTCCGCCATCTCGAGATATTCGATCGAGGTGAGGATGTCGCGGATGATCCGGCCGCAGGAGGTGCCGCCGAAGCGGAAGCCGCCGATGGCATGGGTCGTCATGCAGGAGAAGGCGAGGGTCCGGCCGCCCTTGACCAGCGGGTCCTTCCAGCCGACGAACCAGCCGGAGTTGTAGCCCAGCCCGCGCCCGATGTCGGCCGTCCCCGTCTTGCCGTAGGAGCGGCATTTTAGGGTGGCGCGGATCTTGGCCAGCCGGGTGGCCACCTGCTTGTCGCGCAGCGCGGTGCCCGACTTGCCGTCGACCACGGTCGGCGGGGCGCTGAAGGTGCCGACGGCGGTCGAGCCCGGCGCCTCCGGCACCGCCTTCATGCCGGCGCGGAGCACGTTCAGGACTTCCCGGTCGACCTTGAGTTCCTCGGCCGGCGGGGACGGCAGGGGATAGTCGCCCCAGCGCTTGAAGATATGCGGCTGGATGCGCTTGCCGCTGGCGATCGACCCCGCGCCGCGCGCCATGTGCAAGGGCGCGACCGACCAGCCCTGGCCGATGCCGTTCAGCGCGATCCGGTGGAGATAGCCGACCCGGATGGCATCCGGATTGTAGGTATCCATCGCCTCGCCCGACGTGATGTGGGTGCGTGGCGTCTGGGCATAGAGGATGTCGGCGCCCGTCTCGCTCTGGAACCGCCAGAGACCGAAGCTTTTCGGCACGTTGATCGCGAGGTCCATGCGCTTCTCGTCGTCGATGCCGACGAGGCGGAGCGACTTCATGAGGTTGGTCGGCGGCAGGCTGAAGATGCGCTTCGGCGCCTTCTTGGCCTTCACCGCCGCGCGCACACCGGCGACATAGTTCCAGACCTGCTCTTCCTCCAGCATGACGGCGAGGCGGGCGAACCACATGTTGATCGAGAACTGCACCGCCTGGGTCAGGCCGAAACGCGGGTCGGCCGCGACCGGTCCGCCGTTACACTGGGCGTTCCGCGACACCCGCCCGAAATAGCCGGTCAGCGGCGAGCGGCCGAAGTTCGAGATCGACTTGGTGGTGCCGGGAATCGTGTAGGTGCCCGTGCCGACCGCAAGGCTTGTCGCCGCCGCCAGTTCGCCCGGCAGCATGCCCTTCATGATGCGGTTGATGCGCGCCCGCTGGGCCCGCATGAGGGCGAGGGAGAGCAGCGGCTTGAAGGTCGACCCGGGCGTGTTGTGCTTGTCGATCACCTCCCAGGCAAAGATCGACATCGGGTCGCGCAGCGGGTTTTCCGCCGCGAAAGAGGTGTAGTCCCAGGCCGTGGCGTTCTTGGGCGGCAGGGGCCAGCCGGCAACGGCGAGGATCTCGCCGCTATTGGCGTCGAGGATGACGACCGCCGACTTCCGCTCGTCCGCGAATTTCCCGCCGGACATCTTGGGGAAAACCGTGCCGAGGTAATGGGCGACGGTTTCCTTGGCGATCCGCTGGATGCGGCTGTCGATGGTCAGGGTGACGTTCAGCCCGCCGGGCGGCAGCTTGCTCTTGCCCAGGATGCCGATAAGGCTGGAGGCGTCCGCCGGCCCGAAGCCGACAAGCGAGGCGATGCCCAGGTCGTAGGCGCGTTCGGACGGCATGGCCCGGCCGTTCGGGTCGGTCAGGAGGACGCCGTCGGCCGTGCTGATGGTAAAGCTGCCGCCGCCCTTCTTCGCCCGCTCGACGGGGCGCCATTCGTATTTCCATGCGACCGTGACGGGGTTCGCCTCGGCCGCCTCCCGACGGCGCTTGTTGCGCGATTTCAGCGCGCGCTTCCACGCGATGTATTTCTTCACCTGCTCCGGATCCGACTGCATCCGGATGGCGAGGCCGTAGACCCGGGGGTCGCAGTTGACCGCCGGCCGTACGGTGATCGACAACGGCGTTCCGGCGCGCGTCGCGCGGACCGGAATGCGCACGATCGCCGCCCGGGTCGGGATCGCGCAGGGCCAGACCGCCTTCTCCTCGTGGAACTTCACTTCCCGCCGGATGACCCGGGCGCCGTCCGGCACCTTCACCGGATCGCCCACCACCTGCACGGTCAGGGTCTGGGAGGTCGACACCTGGACCCGGGTGCGGAAGGTCACGAGCTTGGACTGCGAGGCGACCGTGATCCACCGGCCAAAGCCGGTCGACACGCCGTCGGTATGGATGAAGCCGAAGGTCTCCGGCACCAGATCGCCCACCGCGAGGGGATGGTTCGACGGGCTGTAGGCCTTCCAGAAGGTGCGGTTCCGGTCGTTGTCGGCGAGGTCGCGGTCGTCGCGGATTCCGGCGACCCGCCGCGTCTCGTTCCAGAGACCGACCTGCTGGCGCACGATGACGCCGGGGGTGGAATAGTAGAGCGCCTTGAGGAGCCGTTCCTGCTCGCTCTGGGTCGTGCCCTCGGGCGCGCTCTTGTCGCCCTTGGCCCGCTTGATGAGGAGATAGTCCGACGGCGCCTGGTCCAGCCCGCCGTCCTTCCGGGGGATGAGCAGTTTCGCTTTCAGGAGGTCGAAGAAGAGTTCCCGATCCTCGGTCGACAGCCGCTCGCCCGTGGTGGTCGTCGTCTGGCCGTCGGCCCGCGCGTCCTTCTGCAGGCCGGAAATCCGGTAGGCGATGCCGACAAAGACGACGATCATCGCCGCGACCGCGACCGTCCACTTGACGATCCCGAAAAAGGTCAACCCGCCCTTGTCCTGCGCCATGCGCCCTACCTCATCCAACAGACCGTTGCGAGGCCGGCGCCCAACCCGAACGCCAATAAGCCCCGTCGCACCCCGTTCGGCGCGCAGGCCTGTTCCCTTAAACCGATTACGCGGAGTTTAGCGCAATCGTGCCGGGGGTGGAATGCGGGTGGGGGGAGTGCTTTGAAGGCGGATTCTGAATTGGTTGTTTGAGCGCAACAACTTAGGCCGACACAGCGACTGCCAAAGTAAACCGCATACTTGTGTCATTATGGGCCTTACTGATATCATTTGAGGGTAACAGCAAGTGAGGTTGCGATGCGCAAGATCACCCCCGCCGATCAATCGCCTCTCATTTTTGAGATTGGGCAGCTTTTCACCCCTTCGACGCCTATCAAACTTGCGGAACTTTTTGCTGGTCGACAGGGCCAAATGCATCAGCTGATTGATTCAGTCGCAGAGCCAGGTCGCCACGCGATTCTTTATGGGGAACGAGGAGTCGGCAAGACATCGCTAGCCCAAATCCTGGAGTTCGCCCTACCTACCGGGGTTCAGTCAGTCATGCACAATCGCAAGGCATGCTCACCAGAGGACACCTTCGACAGGATTTGGCGCAAATTCTTTAAAGATCTCAGATTTCACTATACCGAGAACGGCGACGCAAAAATGCTATCGGTGGAGGAAATCTATAAAGAAGAAATAACGCCAGACGATGTATTGCGAGAAATGAAGCAATTTTCTTTAAATAGTCTTCCTATTTTCGTAATCGATGAATTTAATGAAATTGAAGATGATGGAAGAACTTCTAAATTGATGGCAAATACAATAAAAACACGAATCATTTCCCATTTATAGTCTAAAACCCAT
>CAYGKX010000353.1:0-4795 GCA_964350225.1 uncultured Rhodospirillaceae bacterium
CGCCTCGCCCATGCCGGGGATCGCATCGAGGTTGCGCTTGCAGTCGGCGAAGGCACCGACGCCGGGGAGGACAATCTTGTCGGCGGCGGCGACCCTGGCGGCCTCCCCCGTCACATCGATCTCCGCCGCGAGGCCGGCCTCGCGGGCGCACCGCTCGAACGCCTTGGCGGCCGACCTGAGGTTGCCGGATCCGTAATCGACGATGGCGATCTTCATGGCCGTGACGCGCGCCGTCTCAGGTGAGCCGCGGGCCCATCCGGGGCCCGGGCGGCGGATTATCAGGGATGTCGCCCGGCCGCGCCGTCATGCGCGGAGAGGTTTCCATATCGGGCGCGACGACATCCTCGCGGAACCGGGGGGTCGAACGGGCGTCGCCGGTGGGGTCATAGCCCTCGGACAGCTCGAAGAAACGGCGCAAAGCCTCGTCCGCATTGCCGGCCACGACCGTGCCTTTCAGCTCGTAGCCCAGTACACCCAGTTCCCACCGCTTCAGGTCGCGTCCGAAGAGGCCGATGGCGAAGGCCCAGACGAGGCCGATGACAACGGCGGTCGACGGGTCCAGCCCCGCGGCAAACATTCCGACAGCCATCACCAGTTCCAGCGCGAGGATGATCGCGGCGGAGATCCACATGCCGTTGAAGGCGGCCCAGATCCAGCGGAAGACAAAGGCCCAGAAGGCAAAGGCTTCCTTCACTGCGACGGCCTTCAGGTCGTCCGGCGCGTCGCGGCGGGTCTTCTTGATGTGAACGGTATAGATGCGCATGGCCTGCCGCCCGGTTCCTAGAGCGATCCGCCCAGCACGCCCTTGGTCGACGGTACGGCATCGGCCTTGCGCGGGTCGATCTCGATCGCCGCGCGCAGCGCACGGGCCAGCCCCTTGTAGCAGCTCTCGACGATATGGTGGTTGTTCTCGCCGTAAAGATTGTCGACATGCAAAGTGATGCCGCCGGACTGGGCGAAGGCCTGGAACCACTCCTTGAACAATTCCGTGTCCATGTCCCCGAGCTTCGGCCGGGTGAAGTCGACCCGCCAGATGAGATAGGGCCGGTTCGAACAATCCAGCGCGACCCGTGTCAGGGTCTCGTCCATCGGGACCAGCGCGTCGCCGTAGCGGCGGATCCCCGCCCGGTCGCCGAGTGCCCTGGCCACGGCTTCGCCGATCGCGATGCCGGTGTCCTCGGTCGTGTGGTGGAAGTCGATATGCAGGTCGCCCTGGGCCCGGACGGTCAGGTCGATCAGGGAGTGCCGCGACAGCTGCTCGAGCATGTGGTCGAGGAAGCCGATCCCGGTCGCGACGTCATAGGTACCGGTGCCGTCCAGGTTCACCTCGACGGCAATCTCGGTTTCTTTGGTCTTGCGCTCGACCCGCGCGGTGCGCGGCGGCCGGGTGACGGGCTTGTTCATCGCGCCCACTCCATTCCGCCATCCCGATCTGTCGTCGATGGCGTTCCTGCAAAGGCCCGGAAAGGGCCGGATGGCGCGGCTTATACCAGCATCGGCATCCGATTGCCACACAGCGAAACCGCCGCGCTTCGGGCGAAGCGCGGCGGTCGGGAAGGCGGGCCGGCCGGTATGCCGGGGGCGGTCCGCCCGGCTTACGAGACGCGGCGGAGGGTACCGTCGGAGACGGCGAATGTGCGGCTGTCCATCGGGCGGAAGCCGACGGTCGTCGTCTTCGACTGGCTCAGGCTCTCGCACTGGCGGGTCGAGATGGAGCAGCGGCTGGTGATCCGGAACTGGATCTGTCCGCCGGCGACCGAGAAGCGGCCAACCAGCGCGGTGTCGGAGCCGACGTTGGCGAGCGCGAAGCGGCCGTCCTTGAGGAACGCGATCTTCACGGTCTGGCCGTTGGTCAGGCTGCCCTGCCAGACGCCGACCAGATAGCGGGTCAGCTTGGCATCGATATCCTCGACTTCATGACCTTCGGTCGAGTTCGGGTTCTTCGGCGCCGGTGCAGAGATGTTCGGCGTGTTGGTTTTCGGCGAGGTGTAGTGCGGGATCTTCCCGTCGACGAACGGATTGACGTTCTGGGCAGCGGCGGGAAGAGCGGCGATCGGGCCGGCAACGCCGAAGACGACGGCGACGGCAACGGCGGCGGTCCTGATCTTCGAGGCGAGAACGGCGGTCTGCATTTGGGTCTGGCTCCTGTTCAAGGGGTCACGGCTTGTGCCGGGTATGACGCCAAATTACGCGGATACCGTGCAGAGGGCAGTGACGGCGGTCACCGTCGGAAGAATTATCGGCCGGCGGAAAATTTTTCCCGGGCTCGGAAACGCGAACCGCCACGCTCCGGTGGGAGCGCGGCGGCCGTCAGCGTCGGATGGGTCGTGCGGGCGGTTACCCGATCCGGCGCATGAAGCCCTGCCTGACCTGCACGGTCTGACGATTGACCGGGCGGAAGGCAATCGCGATGGTCCGGGGCGCGTTGTAGCGCGTGCACTGGCGGGTCTGCAGGCTGCAGCTGGCCATGATGCGGAACTGGATCCTGCCCTGGGAGACCTGGTAGCGGCCGGCGAGGACGGTCTGGGAGCCCGTGCGGGCCATCAGCACCCGGCCGTCCTGCAGGAACTTCATCCGGAAGCCCTGGCCGTTGTTCAGGCGACCCTGCCAGGTGCCGACGAGAAAGCGGGTCAGCCGGGCGTCCATGTTGTTGTACTGGCCGTAGGGATTGGCCTGACGGTTCGTGTGCGGCGCGGCGAAGGGGTTCGTGCGCGGCGCCGTCGGCGTGCGCTTGGCATAGGGGTTGCCGACATTCGGGTCGGTCGGGTTGGGCGTGTTGACGTTCGGCGTGTTGTGGTTGGGGATCTGGCCGTTAACGAACGGGTTGGTCTCCTGGGCGGCGGCGCTGCCGGCGATGCCCGCGACCAGGGCGGCGGCGACGGCGGCGGTCTTGATCTTGGAGATGGTCTTCATCGGTCTTGGCTCCTCATGTCTGGGCCTGCCGTGGCGGCCCGTGTGCTGGGTCCCGGCCCCCGCCGGGTATGAGGGGACTATAGGCGGCCCCCGCCCGGGCCTCAGTGACGTGCGTCACGCTTCGTAAAAAGTTTCGCGCAGCGCCGGTTTTTTCGGGTGGCGACGGATACCCGAAGGCGCCAATAGGAAACCGCCGCGCTCCCGGGAGGAGCGCGGCGGCGCCGGTAATGTGGTGCAGGCCGGATCTAGGCGGTGCGGTGCAGGATGCCGTCCCGGACCTGGAAGCTGCGCGCGTTCATCGGGCGGAAGCCGATCGTCATCGCACGGACCTGGTTGTACCGCTGGCAGCGCTTCGTCGTCAGGCTGCACATGGCGGCGAGCCGCAGGCGGATCTGGCCGTTCTGGACCGTGTAGCGGCCGACCTGGGCGACGTTCGAGCCGTCGACCGCGATGGCGAAGCCGCCGTCCTTGCGAAATGCGACCTTGACGGTATGGCCGGTGGAGAGGCGGCCGCTCCAGACGCCGACGAGGTAGCGGGTCAGGCGCGAGTCCATGTTGTTGTAGTTGTCCTTCCGCTCGGTGCCGAACGGATTGGTCGGGATCGTCTTCCGGCCGAACTGGTCGCCCGGGGCCGTCGGGGTGGTCTTCGGCGCGAACTGCTGGCCCTGGGTGTTCGGGCTCTTCGGAACGCTCACGAAAGGCTCGGCTTCCTGGGCGGCCGCGCCGGCGGAAATGCCGGCGACGAGGGCGGCGGCAACGGCGACGGTCTTGATCTTCGTAGCGACGGTCTTCATCGGTCTTGGCTCCTCATGTCTGGGCCTGCTGTGGCGGCCCGTGTGCTGGGTCCCGGCCCCCGCCGGGTATGAGGAGAACTTACGCCGCCCCCGCGCCGACCGAAGTGACGGCCGTCACGGGCAGGATTTTTTTTTCGAGGACCCGGATGAGGAGCCGGACAGGCCCGGACCAACGGAGCCGCAAGAACAACTTTAATTAGAAATATCTTCAGTACGATTTTTTCGGTTGCATAGGAGATCGAAATCTCATAGTTAGATTTTGTTAATCAATTTACAATCAACACGAGCAGGACGATGACGAAACCCTTCGCCCGCCTCGCGGCCGGCGCCGCCCTCGCGTGCCTTGTCGCCGGTTGCCAGACCTTTGCCGTCGCGCCCGACGCCAAGGATGTCGACCCGCGCCTGAAGGCCTCGGCGGTGAAAGCCGATGCCGCGGCGGTCGATCTGTCGCGGGCTCAGCCCATCGAATTCGCCGGGGCACGGTTGTCGGTGCCCCGCACCCGCGTCGTGGCGGAAGGCAGGGGCAACCTCAGCCTCACCTGCGTCGGTCTCGGCCCCCGGCGCTACACGGTAGCGGATCTCTGGAAGCCGGGTAGCGGCCTGTTGGGACTAAGGGCGGGCTTCAGCGGCGCGATGGTCTCCGCCGGCTTGAAGGTTCCGTCGGTCTCGGGATCGGTCTTCGCCGCGAACAGGAGCCGTGCGCCCTTCCGGGTCGGGGCCACGGTCACGGACATCAAGCTTCGGATCTGCGCGGCGTCGAGCGCCTGGGACGGCCGTTTCGTGGGGTTCATCGCCGCCGGATCGGTCACGGTGAAGTTCGAGGTCTACTCGCTCCTGGCGGCCCGGGTCGTCTACACCACGTCCGTCGTCGGCGGGGGCCGCGAGAACCGGCCCAGCCGGCAGGGCATCCACAAGGCGTTCGAAAGCGCTTTCATCGACGCCGCCGCGCGCCTGGCGCGCGATCCCGGGTTCATCTCTGCGATTTCGACCGATGCCACCAAGGCGAACGCCGGCGGCGGCTCCGGCGGCGGCTCCGGAGGGGGCGCAACCGGCGCGAACGCGACCGGGGCCGCCGTGGCGTCAGCCGG
>CAYGKX010000354.1:0-4766 GCA_964350225.1 uncultured Rhodospirillaceae bacterium
TCTCCAGATAGACGGAGAGCCGCGTCGCCGGCCTGGCCTCCGCGGCAACCGCCGGCCGGAGCGAGCCGCCAACGGCCAGGACCGCCAGGGCAACGGGAGCGCCCAGGCAGAGAGCCCGAAGCCCTTTCCGGAGCGACGGCAAGTATCGGGCTCCATTTATGCTTGACTGCATCGTCGTGCTTTCTTGTCCATGGCATTTCATTTGACGGGAACCCGTTCGGCCTTGCCGCCCCGCACCACGATGACCGCCGTGGGCGCGTTGCCCTTCTGTTGTCTGAAGACCTTCGACGCGTCGGTGTCCCGGGTAATCGTCGTGCCGGCGGTCGGCACCTTGTGCCGCAACAGCATGGTCGGAACCTTGCTCTTTATCGGGGTGTCGGTGGCGGCCGTGCGGCGAACGCCGGAAGTGTCGAGATGTGGCAAGACCGGCAGGTCAGCACGTCCGGCAGGCGGCGGTGCACGCCGATTTCCACCGGACGAGGCGATATAGCGGTCGGCCGCGGAATTCGTCGAAAGGCTGCGCAGGCTCAGCGACAGGGCCCCCATGTCCAGGGCGACCATTACAACTTCCACCTGCTTCGGCGTAAGCTCCAGGGTGGCTGTCTTGCCGACTTGCGGCTTGGCCTTTCCGGGAACGTGATCCATGCGCTGATCGATGGCGATAACCCGCACATCTTCAAGCACGGTCTCGCTGGTTCGGCGGATGATCTCCTTTCCACTGGCGTTCTTCACTTTGAAGCGGACCGTAAGAATGAGGTCGACGCGATCGCCGGGGAAAACCAGCCCTGCAAGGCCGCTCACCCGATTGATCGGCACCGATACGGCGCGCATGCCAGGCCAAAGCGCCGTCGCCAGAAAGCCGCGGTCGCCGGGTTTCACAAGGATTTCCCGGGTGAGCGGCTGGCCGGCGGCGATGCCGACGCGCACGACGCTGCCGGCGACAGCGGCATCGGTCGATGCCCCGCCGCGACGAACGATGTAGTTCGTCGGAACGTCCCGATCCGGCCAGGACTGCCAGCGAATGGAGCCTTTGGTCACGAACTCGCCGGCCGGCAGCGACTTCGCGGCTACAAGAACATGTGTGGTCGTCTTGGGCGGCGGCGCATTTGGGGTCGTGGTGGTCAGCGAGGTCTTCTGCGACCGAATCCAGCTATTCGCCAAATAGTAGGCGCCGCCAGCCATGACGAGCAGGAGGGCTGCCAGAATGATGGTGCGCTTTTGCATGTCTGTTGTCTTTCGACGCTCTGCGCGTCAGCTGGCCGCAACGATTTTTGCGGCGAGGAAGACGCCCCCGGCCGCGATCGCAACGCCATAAGGAATTGTCAGCTTGGTCAGCGGGGCGTGCCACAGACCCGAAAGCAAGAATCCGAGGCCGCGCCGCTCCCCGCTAGCTCCATGCGCCAGCTCGGTCCCCGCAGTGCTGGCCAGCACGGTCCGCACGGCGATTGCGATCGCAACGAAGACCGAGGCCAGAACGGTAACGAGCATGAACTCGCCGAAGTAGGCGAAGCCACCCCACATCGAGACCGCCGCCATCAGCTTAGCGTCCCCCGCGCCGAGGACGCGCAAGACGAAGAACAGGAAGCCGACGAGGAGTACCGTGGCGCCAACGACGACGCCGCCAATCCAGTCGACGGGCTGCGGGGCGAGAAGGATGTGGACCGGATAAAGCAGAACGATCGCCGCGGAGATCCAGTTTGGGATTCTGAAGCTCGCAAAGTCTCGACCCGCCGCCAGGATCAAACAACAAACGAAGGCGATAAGGACGATGCTGTGAGCGATGGAGGGGGCCATGGAAGGATACTTTCAGTGAGCCAACGTTCCGAAAGAAGCGCCCCCGCCCGCCTTGTTCGATCGGACAGGGGCGCTTTCGTCAGACCTGGGACCGAGCCGGTCTCCAGCTCGGTCCCACAGTCTTACTCACCGGCCGGGGGAGCCTCGCCGCCGCTCGCACCCTTCAGCTTGGTGCTGGCAGATGTGAAGAGCGAGTTCAGGTCGGTCCCGAGGGCCGTCAGGGCGATGATGGCGGCGAGAGCGACGAGCGCGGCCAGGAGGCCGTACTCGATCATGGTCGCACCGGTGTCTTCCCTGATGAAACTTTTGATGTGCGTAAGCATGTGTGCATTCCCCGAAGGCGTGATTGAAGTGAAAGTGTCGTTGATATGACACACCACCAGTAAGTCGAAATTCGTGAATGAGTTGTAAATGCTCTAATAAACAATCTTTATGTATTTATAAAATCTCTTTCTGATATATCATGCGTATCCACGATCGATATGACGCCTTTTCACAAAGAGATAAATAAATGAAAGCGAACCCAGATTTCTTTTTGATATTTCACGCTGGCGGCGGCATTCCGATGAAACTGACGGAGAATGGCTTGGTCTGTGGGAACCGGGAGAAGCGCACGACGAGAAGACACCGACGTCGCATGCGGTCGGAAGGCTGAGCGGAAACGGACGAATGAGACGGGTGGCGGCGGCCGCGCACCGGCCTTTGCTATGCACCACGCAAGAGCTTCAGCTACCGACCTTCTTGCCGGAGCCGGTCATCGTGACGGACATCGCGGGCAGTGTAAGGCTTGCGGGAATACCGGGGACGAGGCGCCCGACGGTAAGGTCGTACCGGTGGTCCTTCAGGCGCACCGTGACGAGCGGGAATACGCCGTTCGGCAGATCGGCGCTGCCGATCCCGCTGTGCCGGTATTCCACCTCGACCTCGGATTCTGCGAGCTGCGGCATGATGACTTTCATCGCCGCAACGATCTTGTCGAAGCTTGCCCCTTCGCTGACGCTGGCGCCGGTGCAGGCGACCGCGCCGCTCGCCTTGCGGCATGTGACGATCGAGCCGATCTCGAGATCGTTGGCGTCGATGATCGGGGCGGCGACGATCGCCGTGCGGGCACCGCGGCGCACCGCCTCGTTGCCCTGATGATACCGGAAGCCGATATTCACGAACTCGATCAGGAAAGCGACGACGGCGAGCAGGATGGGCAGCAGGATGGCAAATTCGACGGCCGTCGCGCCCTCCCGCGACAGGAGAAACTGGCGGGCACCGGTATTCATTGACCGATGAGCGGCTGCTCGTGCGCCGCGGAGATCGTAATGCTGCCCAGCCCCAGCATCGTCGCGGCACCGGGGATGAGCGACCGATAGGGAACCGTCGCGGTCAGACGGATGACCGGCAGACTGTCGTTGCCGACCTGGTGCGCCCTGTATTCGATGGTCAAAGTCGCACCGGTGTCCGCCCAGCCGGGGACGAGCAGCGGCGCTGCCGGGTCGGTGCTGCCGCGCTTGGCCAGGTCGCTCATCTTCGCTTCGACGGGCGCCGTCAACGGCCAGTCGTTCCGGGCCCCATACAGGCCGGCCGCCTTCAGTCCGCGCTCCATGAGAACTTCCTGGTAGAGCGCATGACCGAGTTCGACCGTGAGGGCGCCGACAAGCAGCACGACCGGAAACAGCAGGGCCAGTTCGACCAGCGATGCCCCGCGTTCGTCTCTCAGAAATCTATTTGACGAGCCGGACATTGGCTCTGAAATCCGGGCTGTTCGTTGTCGTCACACGGCGAACAAATTCTCCGTAGATCGCCGCGTCGGGAGGATCCTTGACGTATTCCGTGATGAAAAACTCTGCGTATTTGCCGTCGGTCGGATACTCGCCATTGCCGCGCACGTTATCCCGAACGCATTGGAGCACCGCAACCTGGACCAGGCGTCGCTTGGCACCGTTCGACGCCGCGGAAACACTGGGCACGCCATCCTTATCCGGATTGTTCGGATCGAAACTATTCGTCGGAATACTCGGCCCCGGCGGCTCGACCAGCGTAAAGCCCGGCGGCAAGGGGGTCGTCGGCACCGGATAAAGTGTCTGCTTGCCATTACGCGCAAACGTTTCTCCCAATTCGTACAGATAGACCTGGAAGCGGGTCGCTCCCACCAGTTCCAGCGGCAACACCGAACCGTGTTTTGCCAGCCAGTAAGCAGCGCTTGCCCAGGTGCCAGAGCCGAACCGGGCGTCCTGGCTCAAGATCAACTCCAGGTCGCGCGGATAGGTGATGACATTCGGCGCCGGGTTCGGCTGTCCCAGGTCGAAGCGTGCGTTGATGCCGTTCTTCACCTGATTGGTCTTCGAGCCGGTCGCGGTTTCGACCGCAAGCGTGTAGCAGCCCGTCGGCTGGACAGCCGCCAGCGCGGCCGAAATGGCGCTTGCGCCGTTCTCGCCGGTAGGCAGGGCCAGCAGTCCGAAGTTGCCGGGCGCCCAGGGCGAGTTGCCACCCCCCTGGGGAGACTTGAGCCTGAACTGGCGGCCGACGTTGCCGGGTAGGTCGAGCGAATCCGACGGGCTGTTCTCCTCGGGGTCGCAGATCATGAGCGGCGGCGCGTGGCAGATGAAGGGGTCCGCTCCCGCAACGGCGAGTGCGTGGATCGTCGCGCGGTTCCCCGCGACGCCGGTCGTCGACGTAGAACCGAAGAAAAGTTCAAGCACCGGCTGGAAAATGAAACTGACTTCGCGCGGCTGCAGGCGCACCTCGATGAATTTGGCATCGTGGTCGCCCTGGGCGACGACCGGCGAACTGCCGTAGGACGCATAGAACACGACCTGCTCGACGACGAGGGAGCTTCCGTTGACCGACCAGGCACTCGATGCCTGTGCCGCGTTGCGCGCGACGGCTTCGGCACGGACACGGGCGTCCGGCGTACCGTTCAGATAGCGCGCCGCCGCCATCGCGCTCGCGTCTGCACTGTTCTGCATCTGCGTCTTGAGCAC
>CAYGKX010000355.1:0-4690 GCA_964350225.1 uncultured Rhodospirillaceae bacterium
TGGCGCTGGCCATGCGGGACGACCCCTCCGACGCCGCGCTCGACACGGCCTACGACCAGCTCCTTGCGACGCGCCCGACCGCGATCAACCTGAAATGGGCGCTGGATGCGATGCGCGACCATCTGCGCAACCGGCCCCATGGCGACCGGGCCGCCGCCGCCTATGCGAAGGCGGCCGAGCTCTGCGACGACGATGTCGCGACTTGCGCCGCCATCGGCCGCGAGGGCTTGAAGCTGTTCGAGGAGGCCTGGGACCGCAAGGGCCGGGAAGGGACCCTCAACGTCCTGACCCACTGCAACGCCGGATGGCTCGCGACGGTCGACTGGGGCACGGCGACGGCGCCGATCTATATGGCCCACGACAAGGGGATCCCGGTCCATGTCTGGGTCGACGAGACCCGGCCCCGCAACCAGGGCGCCGCGCTGACGGCCTGGGAACTCGGCAAGCATGGCGTGCCCCATACCGTGATCGTCGACAATGCCGGCGGGCACCTGATGCAGCATGGCAAGGTCGACCTCTGCATCGTCGGCACCGACCGGACCGCCGCCAATGGCGATGTCTGCAACAAGATCGGCACCTACCTGAAGGCGCTCGCGGCCCGCGACAACGGGGTGCCCTTCTATGTCGCGCTGCCCTATTCGACCATCGACTGGGACCTCGACAGCGGCGACGCCATTCCGATCGAGGAGCGGGACGCGGAAGAAGTCACCCATCTGACCGGTGCGACGGGCGCGGGCGATATCGAAACGGTGCAGATCGCCGCACCAGGTAGCGCCGCCGCCAATTTCGGCTTCGACGTAACGCCGGCGCGGCTCGTCACCGCGCTCATTACCGAACGGGGCACGGCGGCGGCCAGCAGGGACGGCCTCGCGGCCCTCTACGGTCGGAGCGGTCCGAACGCAGCGTGAAGCGCAGTTGGCCCGCGGCCCGGCGGTGCGCCTGAGGAACGTGACCAACCGATAAAGGGAGTATTTACCGGGCTCTTGTCTTATTGGTTGGGTCTGATGGCGGGCGGCGCTTCCGCGGAATGACGCGTCATCGCGCGCCAGGAACCGCCCGGTCCGTCGTGCTACCGGAGGGGCACCGGTGGGACGCGGCTCGACCGGGACCCTGCAGGAGGCCGACCGAGGCCCGACCGACCGCCATCCGTGCCGACGGTGCGCACGATGTTCATTAGAAGGAGCTGCAGCTTGGCCTGGAAACGGTATCTGCTTGCGATTTCGATTTTCCTTCTGACGGTCGATAGCGCTGCGGGGCAGGGCCGTCCGGCCGGCGAGGTCGCGGTGGTCGTTGGGCCCGCATCGGTGGTGCGGACCCGGGAGCGCGCGGCGCTTCAAAAGGGCACGCGGCTGAATGTCGGCGACCGGATCGTCACCGGCGCTGGTGCGCGGGTGAGCGTGCGACTCGTCGGCGGGGCGACCCTGGTCGTAGGTCCTCGCTCGGAAGTCAGGATCCGGGCCGCGGATCGCTGGGGCCGGCGGCGCACCATCACCATGACCGTCATCTTCGGTCTTGTGCGGGCCATTGTGCCGTCAACGCATCGCTCCGCCCTCGAAATCTGGACGAGCGCGGCCATCGCATCGGTCCGCCACACCGTCTGGATGGTCAGCGTGACGGCCCGCGGTACGGCGGTATTCACCGCCGAGGGGGCCGTCGACGTCCGCGACCGGCGCACCGGCCGTATCATCGTTCTGCGCGAGAAGCTTGGCGTCGATCTCCTGACCGACGGTCGGATCCTGGGGCCGCGACGCTGGGGCTCCGATCGGGTCGCCCGCATCCAGGCGGCGACCATGGCGCCGTGACAGGCCGACAATCGGCCGATCGCAGACTGCCCCGCCGCCGATATCTCGCAGCGGCCCTGGCGGGATTGGTCACCTTGGGCGTGCTGTGTCTCTATGGCGCGCACCGGGATGCCGCTCCCTTCGCCCGCGCGGAAGGCGAACTGCTGAACTGGCGTTTCCTGATGCGGGGCGCCGTCCCGACATCGACAAAGGTCGCGCTGGTCATCGTCGACGACAAGAGTATCGCCGCGCTGAAGGGGTGGCCGTTTTCCCGCCAGCGACTGGCGGAGGCCGTGACACGCCTTTCCCTGGACGGTGCCCGTGCCATCGCCATCGATCTGATCCTCACGCCGACCGGCCGCCGGATCGATCCGGACGGGGACACGCGCCTGCTTGTGGCAATGGGAAGGCACAAGCGGGTGGTCCTGCCCCTGACCCTTCAATTCCGGGAGCGGGGTGGTACGCCGCCGCCTGGCGTGGTGCGGGCGCATGCGATCAAGAGCGTCGTACTGTCCCCGGGTATCGAGGCTGTCCTTCCGGTACCCCCTATCGGGATCCTCGCGCCGACGGAGGCCTATCTCGCAGTTGGGGGGGCGGGACATGTGAACTTCTTCTTCTCCCGGGACGGCTCGGTCCGCTGGATGCATGTCTCGCTGCCCTTTGGCCCGGATCACTATCCGGCTCTGCCGATACAGCTCTACCGCCTGTTCCATGGCGTCCCGCTCGGCGACATGACGGCTGTGCTGGGAGAAGGCATGCGTTTCGGCGACCGTTTTGTCGAGACCGACGCGCGGGGCCGCATCGGCGTGAACTATCTCGGACCCAAGGGGACCATTCCCCGCGTCTCGCTCATCGATTTGCTGCAGGGGCGCATCGAGCGAGGCTTCTTCAAGGACCGTGCCGTCCTGATCGGGGTCGAAGCGTCCGGCGTGGGCGATACGTTCGGCACACCATTCGAGCGGCGTCTGGCGGGTGTCGCGCTCCTCGCCACGGTGACCGACAACCTGCTGGAAAATCGCTGGATCCGTCGCGGCGACACCGCCATGGCGCTCGATCTGGCCGCGATGGCGCTTCTCGGGATCGTGGTGGTGGTCTTGCTCGCCTTCGGTTTGGCAGGGCCCGCCATTCTTTCGCTCGCGGGCGCGGCCATTGTCTGGCCGGTCGCGTCGCAGCTCGTGTTCGAGCAGGCGAACCTCTGGGTCAATCTCGCCTTTCCGCTCCTCCAGATGTTGATACTCGCAGGGCTTTCGATCCTGTTCCTTCTCTTCGGCGAGCACCGGGCCCGCCGCCGGGCGGAGGTGCACAGCCGGGAACTCGGCCGCTTCGTCTCTCCCCTGGTCGACCGGCATCTGGCGGGTCGTCTCGGGAGACCGGCGCGTCGGCGCGGTGTCGCCGAACCGCAGGCGCTCGAAGCCACGTCGGTCATCGCTCTATTTGTCGACATCCGGGGCTTCACAGGGTTGTCGCAGGATCTCGCACCGGCGGAGCTTGCCGGCTGGATGCGTCGGTTCCACGCGCTTGTCGAGGACACGGTCGCGCGCTATGGCGGTGTGGTCGACAAGTATGTCGGCGACGGCGTCCTCGCGCTCTTCGGCGTCGGCGGTGCCACGTCCGAGGAAGCGGCCCGCGCAGTGGAATGCGCGGAATCGTTGGCGGCCAGGGGCGGTCCGTCACCCGCCGGCGAAGACCCAGTCCGGCTGGCGGTCGGCCTGCATATCGGGCCGGTTGCGATAGAGGTCATGGGCGGCGCGAGCCGGGCCGAAGTATCGGCGGCCGGCGACACGGTCAATGTCGCGAGCCGGCTTCAGGACCTGACACGCGAGCTGGACGTCGACGTCGTCGCATCCGAAGCGGTCATCGAAGCGGCGCGGGCAGCCAGCCTGCGGATCTTCGACCAGTGGGAGGCACTGCCGCCCCGGGCGTTGCGCGGACGCGAGGGAACGATTGTCGTCATGACCTGGCGGGCTCCGCGGCTGGGGGAAACGGCTACCGGCTGAAAAGAACGGGCGCCGGTTCTTCGACCGGCGCCCGAAGGGGCCTTTAGAGGAGGTCCATCCGTCACGTCTTCTTGAGAGAACTTACCCCGCGGGCTGGCTCGCGCCGCCGGCGGGACGTTCGCCGTCGTCGGGAGAGGAGGGGCGGTTCCGCAGTTCATCCATGAACTGGTCGAACTCCTCCTTGTCCTTCGCGCGGCGCAGACGCTCGAGATAGTCGTGGAATTCGCGTTCCTCTTCCTCGAGGCGGCGCAATGTCTGCTGACGATAGTCCTCGAAGGCGCTGTTGGTTCCCGGCGCCTCCTTGGCGCCCTCGCGCCAACGGCTGAAGGCGTCGCGTCCGCGGCGGCGTTCGTTGTGCCAGCGGCCGTGACCGCCGTGTTTCCAGCATCCCATGCGTCCACTCCATAGCAGATAGAAAAGGATCCCCAGGCCGAGTGGCCAGAAGATGATGAAGCCCAGCACCATGACGGCAATCCAGGCGGGCTTCCCGTAGTCGTCCAGCTTCGCGACGAGTTGCATCAGACCCTCATGTTAATGTTTTTAACATTCACATATCTGCTCACGAACAAGTCTTTTGTCAAGATGGGGACGCCGCTTTTCTGCCGCAATCGTTTTCGGACCCCGCAAGTTGCGGATTTCCGGGACTAAAGCTCCAGGCCGAGCCCCTTGAGGTAGACACGGACACCCGCTTCCAGAAGGTCGTCGGGCGCCATCGGCAGGGCCCGGCGCGCCGAATCCCCGCGCCCGAAGAGGGCGGCTATGCCGTGGGAAAGGGACCAGATGTGAAGGGCCATCATCATGGCCGGTGGCCGGTTTCGCTCGGGCAGGTCGGCCGTGATCGCCTCGGCGGCGCTTCTGAGCACGGCAAACGCGCGGTCGCCCGCCCGCGACAGTTCGGGATCGAAGTCCGGC
>CAYGKX010000356.1:0-218 GCA_964350225.1 uncultured Rhodospirillaceae bacterium
CAGCCCAAGCTGGTGGCATTCGAGAGCGTCTATTCGATGGACGGCGACATCGCGCCGATCGAGGCGATCTGCGACCTCGCCGACAAGTATGGCGCCATGACCTATCTGGACGAGGTCCATGCCGTGGGCATGTACGGCCCGCGTGGCGGCGGCATCGCCGAGCGTGACGGGCTGATGGACCGGTTGACGGTCATCGAGGGCACCCTCGCCAAGGCCTA
>CAYGKX010000356.1:244-4684 GCA_964350225.1 uncultured Rhodospirillaceae bacterium
GGCGGCTATATCGCGGCCTCGGCCAATCTCGTCGACGTCGTGCGCAGCTTCGGCTCCGCCTTCATCTTCACGACGGCCCTGCCGCCGGCCATCGCCGCCGGTGCGCTTGCGAGCGTTCGCCACCTGAAGGCGAGCCAGGCGGAACGGACCCGTCATCAGGACCGGGCGGCGCGGCTGAAGCGTCTGATGGCCGACACCGGCCTGCCGGTCATGCCGTCCGAGAGCCATATCGTCCCGCTTTTCGTCGGCGACCCGACCCTCTGCAAGACGGCGAGCGACATGTTGCTGGACGACCATGGCGTCTATGTCCAGCCGATCAACTTCCCGACAGTCCCGCGCGGGACGGAGCGCCTGCGCTTCACGCCCTCGCCCCTGCATGACGACGCCGCGATGGACCGCCTGATCGGCGCCCTCCTCGACGTCTGGAAGCGCCTCGACCTGAGCCTGCGCGAAGCGGCCTGATCCGGCGCGGCGAGCCGGGCGAGGCACTCCGGCTCGAGGGCCGGGGTGACAATCGCGGAATATTCTCCGAGTATCTTCGGTGCCCTCCCGGACCCGTTCCGCCCCCCTCTTGAAGACGCACGCGTCCCGCGAAGAAGCGCCCCCATGCCCCTCGACGATCCCCGCTCCTTCCTGCGCAGCCTGTTCGACGTGGCCGTCCGGACAGCGGACCCGATGACCTGCCTGCCGACGGCCCTGCCGGCGTTCCCGGCAGCCGGAAAGCTCATCGTGCTGGGGGCCGGCAAGGCGGCGGGGCGGATGGCGGAAGCGGTGGAGGCGGCCTGGCCCGACCGGGCACTGGACGGTCTCGTCGTCACGCGGCACGGCTATGGACGCCCGACGAGCCGCATCAAGGTGGTCGAGGCCGCCCATCCGGTACCCGACGCCGCCGGCGAGGCGGCGGCGCGCGACATCCTCGCCAGGGCCGAGGCGGCGGGGTCTGACGACACGGTCCTCTTCCTCTTGTCCGGCGGCGCCTCCGCCCTTCTTGCCCTGCCCGCGCCGGGCCTGTCCCTGGCCGATAAGCAATCGGTTACGCGCGGGCTCTTGCGTGCGGGCGCAAATATTGGCGAGATCAACGCCGTACGAAAGCACCTGTCCGCGATCAAAGGGGGGCGCCTGGCCGCTGCCGCGGCGCCGGCGCGGATCGTAACCCTGTCGATTTCGGACGTGCCGGGCGACGATCCGTCTGTCATCGGCTCCGGTCCGACCGTTGGGGATCCGTCCACTCTCGCCGACGCACGCGCCGTCCTCGACCGCTGGAAGATCGAGCTGCCCGCCGCCGTCGCTGCACGCCTCGCCGACCCGGCGGCAGAGACGCCCAAGCCGGGCGCTCCGATCTTCGACACCGCCGACTATTGTCTGATTGCCCGCCCCGCCGACGCCCTCGAGGCCGCGGGAGAAGCCGCGCGCGCCGCCGGCATCGCCCCCCTCCTGCTGGGAGACGCCCTCGAGGGCGAAGCCCGGGAGGTCGCGCGCGACCATGCCGCGCTCGCCCGGACGATTCAGGCCGGACAGCATGAGGTCGGCCCGCCGGCCGTCATCCTCTCCGGCGGCGAGTTGACCGTGACGATCGCGGGGGACGGCAGGGGCGGCCCCAATCGCGAATATGCGCTCGCACTTGCCATCGCCCTCCAGGGCGCGGCAGGCATCCACGCCATCGCGGGTGACACCGACGGCGTCGATGGGGCGGACGACACCGCCGGCGCGCTTGTCGACCCGGAGACATTGAGGCGGGCCGCCGACGCGCACCTCGACCCGGCCACGGCCCTCGCCGCGAACGACAGCGGCGGTTTCTTTGCCGCCCTGGGCGACGCCCTCATCACCGGCCCGACCTTCACGAATGTGAACGATTTCCGCGCTATTCTCGTGCTCTGAAAGCCATTCTTCCTGCCGCGACCGATGGTGTAGGCTCGCCCCATGACCCGCCACCGCAATGCCAAGATCATCGCGACCGTCGGCCCGGCCACTGCCTCGGCCGAGGGCATTCGCGGACTGATCGACGCCGGAGCGCAGATCTTCCGGCTGAATTTCTCCCACGGTACCCACGACGATCACCGGCAGGTCTATGGCCTGATCCGCGCGGCGGAGCGGAACCAGGACCGGCCGCTGGCCATTCTGGCCGATCTACAGGGTCCGAAGTTCCGGGTCGGCACCTTTGCCGACGGGTCGGTCGAACTGGAGGACGGCGCCGCCTTCCGCTTCGACCTCGACACGAAACCGGGCGACGGGTCGCGCGCGCCCCTGCCCCACCCGGAGGTCTTTGCGGCGCTTGAGGTGGGCGAGGAGGTCCTGCTGGACGACGGCAAGATCCGCATGACCGTGGAAGCGGCCGCCGGGGATCACGCCGATCTTCGCGTCACGGTCGGCGGCACCCTGTCGAACCGCAAGGGCGTGAACCTTCCGGGTGTCGTACTGCCTGTGTCCGCACTGACCGAGAAGGACCGGCGGGACCTGGACTTCGCGCTTGGCCTCGGCGTCGACTGGGTCGCGCTCTCCTTCGTGCAGCGGCCCGAGGACATCGCCGAGATACGCAAGATCGTCGCCGGACGCGCCGGCGTCCTGGCCAAACTGGAGAAGCCGGCGGCCCTCGCACAATTGGAGGAGATCGTCGACCTGTCAGACGCGGTGATGGTCGCCCGGGGGGACCTGGGTGTCGAGATGCCGCCAGAGGATGTCCCCAGCCTGCAGAAACGGATCGTCCGGACCTGCCGCCGGGCGGGCAAACCGGTCGTCGTCGCGACCCAGATGCTCGATTCGATGATCCACAGCCCGACCCCGACCCGGGCGGAGGCATCGGACGTGGCCAACGCGGTCTATGAGGGGGCCGATGCCGTCATGCTGTCCGCCGAGACGGCGGCGGGCGAGCATCCGTTTGACGCTGTCGCGATCATGGCCCGGATCATCCGGCGGGTGGAGCGCGACGACACCTATCGCCCGCTCCTCGACGCAAGCCACCCGGACCCTCAGGCGACCACTGCCGATGCGATCACCGCCGCCGCACGCCAGGTGGCGGAGACGATTTCTGCCGCCGCCATCGTTACCTACACGACCTCCGGCTCGACCACGCTCCGCGCGTCCCGGGAGCGGCCGACCGTGCCGATCCTCTGCCTGACCGGGAACACCTTGACCGCCCGCCGGCTGATCCTCGCGTGGGGCGTTGAATGTTTCTTCACCCACGATGCGGCGAGCGTCGAGGAGATGGTCGACCATGCCTGCGACATGGCCAAGCGGGAAGGCTTCGCCCAGCGCGGCCAGTCGATCGTCATCACGGCCGGCATGCCCTTCGGTACACCCGGCGCGACCAATATCCTGCGGATCGCCTGGATCTCCTGACCTGACCGGTCAATCCCGCGTGCCGACCTCCCGCATCTTGTCGGTCGGCGGCATCGTCGCGGCGACCAGCGCGCCCAGGAGGCCTGCTACCATCAGGATGCCGATCACCCAGCGCGGCCCGGCGAACTCGGCGAGGAGACCCAGCGCGCCCAGCGCCAGGGTCAAGACGCCGATCGAGGTGTTGCTGAAGGCGACATAGAGCGGCCGGTCGTGGTCGGGCGCCCCGTCGACGATGTAGGTCTTCCGCCCAAGCCGGATGCCGGCCTCCGCGATGGCGGCGACGACGAAGATGACGGCGAAGACCCATGGGCTTTTCCAGCCCGCCGGCAGAAGCGGGAAGAGAAGCGCAAGCCCCGCGGCCAGCGCGCCGACCACACCGGACGCCGCCATGACCGCGCGGGCAGAGCGATCCGCCAGGGTGCCCCAGACATGGCTCGACAGGAGATTGGCGAGGCCGGCGGCGAGGACAAAGCTGCCCAGCGCGAAGGCGCTGCCGTCGAAGAGCGCATGGGCGGTCAGCGCGTAATAGGGGATGGCGAGTTCGATCGACAGGAGGAGAGCGCGGGTCAGGGGATAGGTGCGGAACGGCCCGTTGATGCGGAAGAGCCTGGCCGCCGCGCCTATTTCATGGGCGATGCTGCGCCCGCCTTCCGTCGCGCCGGGCGCCTCGACCATGGCGCTAAAAAGGAAAGCGCCGGCCGCCCAGAGGGCCGCGGCGGCGACGATAAGGACGATGTAGATCGCGACCCCGTCTTCCGGCCGGTCGACGGCCATCAGCACGACAGCGGCCGCGAGCGTAATGGCGCCGCCGATGGTCGCCCGGTTGCCCAGCATGCGCCCACGCCGGCCCTTGGGGATCGTCTTGCCGACGACATCCTGGAAGGCGACGGATCCGGCGCCGGAGGCAATGCTGAAGGCGAGAAGGAGGATCACGACGGCCGAACCGGCCGCAACCGGCGGCAGAAACAGGATCGCGGGGATCATGAGCAGGAGGAAGACCGCCTGGCTCGCCCCCGCCCCGGCCCAGACCCATTTGCGCCGGGCGACGGCACGGATGCGGGCGGCCACCAGCATTTGCGGGGCGAGGGAGCCCGCCTGCTTGAC
>CAYGKX010000357.1:0-4664 GCA_964350225.1 uncultured Rhodospirillaceae bacterium
CGGGCCCTACGACAAGATCATCGTGACGGCCGGTATCGACCACATTCCGCCGCCGCTCCTGAAGCAACTTGCTGTCGGCGGCACGATGATCATCCCCGTCGGCCCTCCGGGCGCGCAGGCGCTCCTCAAGGTGACGAAAGAGAAGTCGGCCTCGGGCCGCATCCGGGTCAAGCGCTACGATATCTACGCCAACGACCCGAGCCGGGCCGGCGGCCGCCGCAAGACCAAGGTCAGCTTCGTCGCCTTCACCAAATATGACGACAAGGGCCGCACGACCTCGCGCTGGGGCAAGAAATAGGCTAGGCGCCGGGTTCGCCCGCGCCGTCGGGAACCGAACGGCTTGACACAAACCGCATCCGCTACGGGGATGGAGGGCTCGCGGCTCTCCATCCCCTTCTATGTCACGGTCGGGCTGATCGCGGGCGCGATCATCGCGTACCAGATCGGCATCATGCGCATCTTCTCGATCGGCACCTGGAGCCATTTCGGCTCCCTGGTCGTGTCGATCGCGATGCTCGGCTTCGGCGTGATGAGCGCCGCGATGTGCATCGGCACCGGCGTCTTCCAGCGCCACTGGTCGCTCCTGGTCTCGCTATCGCTGCTCTCCTTCGGGCCGCTGATGGTGCTGGGCAACACGCTGGCCCAGGCGCTGGGCTTCAATCCGATCACCCTCATCTCCGACCCGGAGATGAAGTGGAAGCTGTTCCAGCTTTTTGTCCTCTATTTCGTGCCTTTCCTGCCCGGAGCGCTTTTCCTCGGCCTTGCGTTCCTGCGCGGGCAGGCGGTGTTCGGCCGGGTCTATTTCGCCGATCTCGCGGGCTCGGGCCTGTGCGGGATGGTCTTTCTCGTATCGCTCTATTTCGTCCGGCCGCACTGGATCGTCATGGTCCCGGTCGCGATGTGGCTGGTCGCGGCACTCCTCTGGTTCGGCTCCGCGCGCAAGTGGATCTGCTGCATCCTGGTCGTCATCTTCGGCGCGCTGTCCGTCTGGATGTCGGGCGCCTACCAGCAGATCGACGTCAACCAGTTCAAAGGCGTCAGCTATGCGCGGAAATTCCCGGATTCGAAGCGCATCTACGAGGCCTACAGCCCCTTCGGCTATCTCGAGGTCTATTCCTCGAGCTATTTCCACTTCGCGCCGGGCCTGTCCGACAACGCCGCGCTCAACCTCGATCGCATGCCGAAGAACGCCTATGTCGGCATGTATCTCGACAGCGACGGCCCCATCGGCGTGATGAAGGAGATCGAGAAGGCGCTGACCGCCTATTTCGAGTTCCTGCCGATGTACCTGCCCTTCGTCGTGAAGAAGCAGCCGGAGGTCTTCGTCGTCCAGTATGGCGGCGGCATCTCGACCAAGGTGGCGGTCGCGGCCGGGGCCTCGAAGGTCACGGTCGCCGAGGGCAACCCCCTCGTTCTCCGTACCCTCCGCGATACCGACATCATCACGAAGTTGACCGGCAGGCCGCTCGACGACAAGCGGGTGACGGTCGTCCCCTTCGACGGCCGGCTCTACGCCAAGGGCGTCGAGAACAAATACGACATCATCGACCTGAGCCTCGCTGATTCGACCGGGCTGTCGAACCCCGGCGGCTTTTCGATCGTCGAGAAATACAATTACACGCGCGAGACCCTGCAAGACTACATGCGGGCGCTCGCACCCTCCGGTGTGCTTTCCATCACGCTGTGGAACAAGGAAGACCTGCCGAAATCGGTGCCCCAATTCTTCTCGACGGCCGTGTCGGCGGCCTGGGCGCAAGACGGCAAGGAGGCGAAGAACAAGTTCTTCATCGTCCACACCTATCTGTCGACGATGACCCTCATGTACAAGAAGGACGGCTTTTCGGCCGCGGAGATCAAGACGCTCCGCGAATATGCGGCCGACATGTCCTATGAGGTGCTGTATTACCCCGGCATCAAGATCGATGCCTCGATCGGGCCGACCGTCTTCAAGGGGTATCGGGCGAGCCACTTCGACTTGCCCGGCGTCGAGAAGGCCAAGGCCGGCGAGAAGCCGAAAGAAGGGGATAAGACCGGAGAAAGCGGGGGCCCCCGCGCGGCGCTGACCTGGAGCAACCTCTACAAGGTCATGCTTCACCATCTGATGGATGGGGAGTTCGAGAAGGTCCAAAAGGCCTATGTCTTCGACACGCGGCCGCTGACCAACAACCGTCCGTACTTCGCCGGTTACATCAAGGCGCACGAGATCCCGAACTTCCTCGACCAGCTCGAGGCCGTGTCGGACGAGTGGGGCTATCTGCTCCTCTGGGCGACCCTAATCGTCGCCGCCATCTTCGGCGTGCTTCTGATGCTGTTCCCGATGATCTGGGGCTGGCGGACCATCTTCTCGCGCCAGCCGGGCAAGATCGGCATCATGGTCTACTTCATGTGTCTCGGCTTGGGCTACATCGTCGTCGAGGTCGGGCTGATCGCGAAGTTCATCGTGGCCCTCGGCAACCCGACCATCTCGGCGTCGGTCCTGATCACGGGCATGCTGCTCTTCTCCGGTCTCGGCAGCCTGACCTCGGGACGCTATCTCGACCGCTGCCGGAAGGTCATGCCGCGCATCTTCCTGGCCATCGGGGCGCTGCTCGTGCTGGGCGCGCTCTTCTTCGATCCCATCCTCTCCGTCATCGGGCAGTGGCCGTATATCCTGCGGGTTGGCGCCTGCCTGCTGCTGATCGCCCCGGCAGCGTATTTGATGGGCTTCCCTTTCCCGATGGCGATGGCGATGCTCTCCAAGCTGGGCAAGGAGCGGTTCTTTATCTGGGCCTGGGGCATCAACGGAACCTTCTCGGTCGTTGGCGCCGTACTGGTGCCGATCGTGAGCGTCCTTTTCGGGCACCAGGTGCTCATCTTCGGGGCGGCCGCCGTCTACATCATCGCGATGCCGGCCTTCTTCTCGGTCCTCAAGCCGGCCCCCGCGGGTGCGGCAGGGTCGGCGCCGGCCACCGCGTAACCCGGTGGGGGTCGCGAGACAGCTAGCCGGTCTTGCGACGATCCTCCTGGCTGCCCTGCCGTTGGGCCGGGGGCTGGCGCAATCAGTACCTCCGGGCGCTGGCGCGACGGACGCCATCGAAACCCTCTGCCGCAATGCGCCCGGATGCCGCGCCACCTTGCTTGTCCGGTTGCCGAGCGCGCCTTTCCCCTATGACGCCGACCCCCGGCGCGGCGAACCGCCCTTCTTCACCGGCCGCGACCCGAAGAGCGGCGAACGCTTTCGTATCCGGGCGAAAGTCCGCTTCATGGCGGGGCGCCATTATTCCGACGGCCGGGTGCTGATCCACATTCCGCCGGGTTTCGATCCCGCGAAGCCGCTGCGTTTCGTCGTCTTCTTTCATGGCCATCGGGCGACGCTGGCACGGGACGTGGCCGGCCGGTACGGCCTGCCGCACCAGATCACCGCGTCCGGGCGCAATGTCGTCTTGATCGCGCCGCAGCTCGCCCACGACGCCATCGATTCCCATCCCGGCAAGCTCGCCCGTCAGAACGGGCTGGCCGATCTCCTCGCCGAGGCGGAGGCGGTCGTCGCCCGGGAGACGGGGGCTGATCCGGAGCGGCTTTCGCAGGCGCCGGTCATCCTGTCGGGCTTCAGCGGCGGATACGCCGCCGTGGCATCTTCACTCTCGAAGGGTGGGATCGGCGGCCGGGTGTCCGGGATCGTCCTCTTAGACGCCCTCTTTGGCGCCCACGACACTTTCGTTTCCTGGTTCGCCGCCAACGACCAGCGGGCATTCCTCATCGTGGTCTACGGGGCATCGACGGTCCAGAGCACGGACCGCCTGATGGCCGATTTCCGGGCGCGGGATGTAACCTATGCGCTGCGCTGGCCGGTCGGGGAATTGGGCGAGGACGACAATCTGTTCCTGCGGGTGGACACCCCGCATCTCGACATTCCCGCGAAGGGCCCGCCCATGGCACCGCTGGCGGAGGTCCTGCGACGATTACCGCCTTTTGAAAGTTTCGCCCGGGTCCCGCCGCCGGGTTAGAATGGCTGGATCGCCGACAAGAGCGCCGCCTATGACCACGTCCTCCGACCGTATTCTCACCACCCATGTCGGCAGCCTGCCGCGGCCCGACGACCTCGTGCCGCTCCTGCTCGCCCGGGACAAGGGCGAAGATCACGACGCGGGCCTGCTGGCGCGCCGGACGCAGGAGACGGTTGCCGAGGTCGTCGCCCGGCAGGCGGAGGCGGGGATCGACATCGTCAGCGACGGGGAGATGAGCAAGATCTCCTACGTCAATTACGTGAAGCACCGGCTTGAGGGCTTCGGCGACCCGGCGCCGCTCGATTGGGATCCTGCCGATCTTGTCGGCCATCCGGAATACAAGACCGGCCGGCGCGGGACGAGCGCCTCGGGTGACGATCCGCCGGCCTGCCGTGGACCGGTCCGGGCACGGGACCGTGCGCCCCTCGACGCCGACATCGGGAATTTTCGCGCGGCGCTCGGCAGCGTGGCGGTGGAGGGCGCTTTCCTAAATGCGGCGTCGCCGGGCGTCGTCGCCCATTTCATGCCGAACCGGTACTACCGCACCCACGATGCCTATGTCGCCGACCTCGCCGACGCCCTGGCGGACGAGTATGAGGCGATCCACGCGGCCGGTTTTCTGTTGCAGATCGATTGCCCCGACCTAGCGATGGCCCGGCACATGGCCTTCGCCGGCGA
>CAYGKX010000358.1:0-3768 GCA_964350225.1 uncultured Rhodospirillaceae bacterium
GCTTCAGATAGAACTGCTGGAGGCTCGCAAGCCGCTTGGCGTCGATGACGCCGATCTTCTCCTGCCCCGGATAGACCAGCTCGTTGTAAAGCTTGAATGTGCCGATCACGGCGCCTTCCTTGCCCTTCCAGCGCGGCACGGCCTTGACGTAGTCCGTCGCGGCGGCTGCCGGGTCGGACTTGATCGCGGCGAGGCCCTTGAGGGTGGCGCTGACCAGTTTCTTCACCAGGGCCGGGTTGGCGGCGATGGTCTTGTCGGAGGCGACGATGACCTGCGACATCGACTGGAAATACTTGTCGGCGGGGAAGATCTTGATCTTCTTGCCACGACCGAGCGCAATCGCCGTCCAGTCCGGCACGGAGGCCATCGCCTGGGACTTGCCCTGCAGGAACAGCTGCCAGACGCCGGTCGGGCCGGCGGCCTGGATGTTGGCGTCGTTCTTGGTGAGGCCGACGGACGCCATCATGCCGAGAAGGGCATAGTAGGTCGTGTCGCCGTAGGACAGGACGGTGATGGTCTTGCCCTTCAGGTCCTTCGGGCCGTTGATGCCCGCGTCGGCGGCGACCGTCAGGTTCATGAGCGACCGGCCGCCGAGCTGGGCGACGGCCTTCACCGGGATGCCGTTCGGCCGGACGATGATCGGCGTGTCGCCGAGGGCACCGCCGATGGGCGCGTTGCCGGCACCGATCTGCTTGGCCGTGTCGACGCCGCCGCGGCCGCTCTGGAAGGTCACTTCCAGGCCCTCGGCCTTGTAATAGCCGCGCGCCTTTGCGACCTGCCAGGGCCCGAAGGCGGGCAGGAAGGCGGGGGCGGGCAGAAGATAGGTGACCTTCTCCGCCGCCTGTGCGGCCGAAGTGGCGGCGAGGCCACCGGCGAGAAGGGCAGCGGCGGCGACGCCGCGCACCAGTACGGATTTCCCAGATTTCATTGAAGTCACTCCCTTGTTGACGAAGGTCGGCCCGGCTCCCGGCGGGACGATCTCACACCTCCACAGTTTCACCGATATCGAGCAGCGACATGAGCTCGGCGATATAGGGGCCGATCTTTTCGCTCTGCCGCCGTTTCATCGGGTTGTCCCGATCTCCGATATCGATGACGAATTCCCGGACGATATGCCCCGGACGCCGGGACATGACGAGGACCCGGTCGGACAGGGCGACGGCCTCGACAAGGTCATGCGTGATGAGGAACGCCGTCTTGCCCTCTTCCATCACCGCCCGGGCAAGGTCCTGCTGAAGGACCATCTTGGTCTGGGCGTCGAGGGCAGAGAAGGGCTCGTCGAGCAGCAGCACGTCGGGGTCCATGACCATGGTGCGCGCCATCGCGGCGCGCTGGCGCATGCCGCCGGACAGCTCGTGCGGATAGTGGTTGGCGAAATCGCCCAGGTGATACTTGCCGAGGAACATCTCTGCCCGGCGCCGCCGTTCGGCGCTCTCCTGCCCGCGGATCTCCTGCCCGAACTCGACATTCTGGCGGATCGTGCGCCAGGGCAGCAGAAGATCCTTCTGCAGCATGAAGGCGACATGCTCGTTCGGCCCGTCGACGACTTCGCCGTCGACATACACCTTGCCCTTGGACGGCCGATCGAGGCCGGAGCCGAGGTTGAGGAGGGTGGACTTGCCACACCCGCTCGGCCCGATCAGGGAGACGACCTCGCCGTCGGACACCTTGAGATTGACGTCCTCGATGGCCAGCACGCCCTCGCCGCGCCCCTTCTTGGGCGGGAAGTAGCGGGAGACATGCTCGAACTCGAGGCGGACTTCCTTCGTCCCGGTGGCAGACATCGCGCGCTGTCCCGTCAGGAGCCCAGCCGCGCCATCTCGGCGCGGAATATCTCTTCGGTCCAGGCCTCGTCCCCAGGCGCCTTGACGCCGGAGCGGTTCAGCCCGGAGACGATGTCCGGCAGCTCCGTGACCCCGGCGCCGAAAAGCGCTTCCAGGGCGTCGCCCAGGCGATTTTCGTAATCTCCATGAGGCAGGTCGCGGGTCTGGTGGGCGTAGTCGATCGTTTCGTGAACGGCACCCGACATCGAAACGGCTCCCTTGCGTTCGGCTGGGTTATGTTGTTTTGTATATCAACAGATGTTTTGTATGTCAAACAAATGAATCGGGACGACCTGTTACGCGCCTCGGCGCCAGTCCACTTCCTGCACGGGTTTCCAAATCCCGGTTCGCCAATGGGGACACAGATGCTCACGCTCTACAATCACAACCTGTCGGTCTGCGTGCAGAAGGTCCGCCTCGCCATGAGCGAGAAGGGACTGGACTGGCAGGACCACAATATCGACCTGATGCGCAGCGAGCAGGTTTCGCCGGAATATCTCGCGGTGAACCCCAAGGGCACGGTCCCCGCGCTCGACCATGACGGCAAGGTCGTGATCGAATCGACCATCATCCTCGAATATCTCGACGACGCGTTTCCCGATCATCCGCTGCGCCCCGCGTCGCCGATCGACCGGGCCCGGATGCGGGTCTGGACCAAGATCCCGGACGACGGCCTTCATGCCGCCTGCGGCACGGTCTCCTACGCCGCCGCTTTCGGCCCCCAGGTGCTCGCGCATCATGGCAAGGAGGAACTGGACGCCCGGCTCGCCAAGTTGCCGGACCGCGCCCGCGCCGCGCGCCAGAAGGAGCTGCTGGAGAAGGGTATCGAGGCGTCTTTCGTCGCCGATCACCTGAAGCTGCACGACAAGGTTTTGAAGGACATGGAGGCGACCCTGGCCGAGCAGGCCTGGTTGGGCGGCGCGGACTTCAGCCTCGCCGACTGCGCGATCCTGCCCTACGTCTGGCGGCTCGAACGCCTGAACTTCGCCGGCATGTGGGCCGCCCGCCCGCGGGTCGCCGACTGGTTCGCCCGCGCCAAGGCCCGCCCCAGCTGGGACCGTGCGATGGAGGCCTATGCAACGAAGCTCGACGACCAGTATGACGACGACCTGGTCTCGAAGGGCATCGACCTCTGGCCGAAGGTGCGGGAGATCCTGGCGGCCTAATGCCCCTCCGTTCTCCACCGGAGCGGTCCCAGGCAGATCGGACCTGTTCTTTCTAGTTCTCCACCATCCGTGGCCGTCCGTTCTCGACGATGAAGGACGTCAGGGTCAGCGCCTCGCCATAGTCGGAGGTCACGTCGCTCATCGCGCGGAATTCCGTCAGGCAGCGGCCGGGGACGATGGTGCAGCGGGCGTAGCCGCGGTAGCGGCTGTCGAAGAAACGCACATTCCGGTTCGCGTCGGCATATTTCTTGAAGGTCTCGTAGGGTACGCCCGGCGAGGAGACGGAGGTGCCGACGAACTCGTTGGCCACGATGCGGCCGCCGCGCGCCGGCAGGCGCAACTCGTTGGCCCAGAAGGAGTGAATGTCCCCGCTGAGGACCAGCGCGTTCTTGACGTTCCGGCGCGCGAGCTGGCGGAGGAGGCGCCGGCGGGCGGCCGGGTAGCCGTCCCAGCCGTCTGACCACACGGCCGGCCGGCCCTTCTTCCGCTGGGTCAGGGGCGCCATCATCTGCGGCTGCGCGATGACCGTCCAGGGCACCTTGGTCTTGGCCAGGCCCTCCGCCAGCCACTTTTCCTGGGCGGCGCCCAGCATGGTGCGGCGGGGATCCTGGAGTTCGCGGCAGACGCTGACCAGGCGGCCGCCCCAGGCGCCCTTGGCGCCGCAGGCCTGGTCGCTGCGATACTGCCGCGTGTCGAGAAGATGGAGTTCCGCGAGATTGCCCCACTGCAGGCGGCGGAACAGGCGCAACAGGACTGGCTCTTCAGCCGGATCTACGATC
>CAYGKX010000358.1:3778-4663 GCA_964350225.1 uncultured Rhodospirillaceae bacterium
TGGCGGAACAGGCGCGTCTTGCCGTCGACCGGGCGCTGGCGCGGCGACAGGGGCAGATGCTCCCAATAGGCCTTGTAGGCCGCCGCCCGGCGTTTCAGGAAGGTTTTCGGGTCCTCGTTCTCTCGCGACCGGTCGCCGGCGTAGTCGTCCTGGACGTCGTGGTCGTCCCACATCGGCAGCCAGGGGGCGGCGGCATGGGCCGCCTTCAGGTTCGGGTCCAGCTTGTAGAGGGCGTAGCGCCGGCGGTAGTCGTCGAGGGTCTTGGCCTCGCCGCCGATATGCGTGCGCACCCGGTTGCCGCCATAGGCCACCGGTGTCTCATAGATATAGTCGCCCAGATGGACGATGAGATCGGGCTGGAAGGCCGCGAGGTCCGCCAGCGCCGTGTAGTAACCGAACTCGAAATGCTGGCAGGAGGCGTAGGCGAGCCGAAGCGAGCGGACCTTGGCGCCGGGCTTCGGCACGGTTCGCGTCCGCCCGGTGGGGCTGGCCTCGCCGAGGGCCAGAAAGCGGTAGAAGTACCAGCGGTCGGGTTCGAGGCCGCCGACCTCGACATGCACGCTGTGGGCGTCCTCCGCCACGGCGTCGACGGTGCCCGACATAAGGACCTTGTCGAACCGGTGGCTCTCCGCCACCTGCCAGGTCACCGGGACCGGTCCCTTCGGGGTCTTGTCGGGGTCGAATGGGTCCGGCGCGATCCGCGTCCACAGGATCACGGTGCTGTCGGTCGGCTCGCCGGAGGCGACGCCCAGCGTGAAGGGATAGCCGCGTTCGGTAAGATCGAGAGCGGCGGGCAGGTCGGCACAGGCGGCCAGCCCGAACATGCCGGCTGCCCCGGTCAGGAAGTCACGTCGTTGCATGGCGCGGACAGTAACCGGAAATTCG